>JBHJNC010000023.1:0-13123 GCA_048497675.1 Gimesia maris | reverse complement strand
GCGCGAGAAGATTATCCCCCTGATTACTCAAAAATTGCAGCAAATGGGAAAATGCGTCATAATTGAATCTGTCTAACAAGAAAGGATCGCAAAGAGAGGAAAAAGGCGACGCTCGGATTCGAACCGAGGAATAACGGTTTTGCAAACCGTCCCCTTAGGCCGCTTGGGTACGTCGCCATGATGTAAAAAAGACAAAACCGGGTGTGCGAATAACCGCTGTCCGATTTTTTGCATAAAATACATAAAAAAGACAGATATTGCAAGAAAATTAACAGCAAAAAAATATGGAATTTAGCTTGTTCCCGTTAAGGTCAAAAAAAACGTTAAGAGGTAAAGAGATGTAATTTTTACTTCTGAACAAACTCTATCGAAAACTCACTTTACCATCAGGCTGTTTTCATAGCCCGCCCGGATAAAAACAAGGATGTAAATATGATATTTAGCCTTTTTGTCTTCTTGGCCAAACAGAATCTTATCAAGGGTTGTCTCCAGGGATGAACGATTCGGGGCTACAATGAGAAAATCCCCCTCAGACATCGTTGTCTTAAAAATACCTGGCGGCAGATAGCTTGTTCCTCTGTTCGCGCCGGATTCGTCGCGGTAGTAGGGAAGTCCGATTGCCGGCACAAACGCCGGCTGACAGATCATCTTGACCTGATCCTGCTGAGCGGTCTGCTCTGACTCAATCATAAATCCAAATTGTCCGGCCGGATAGGTTCGCTTGGTTGTTTGATTTCCAATTGTGGTAAAACAGACCGTCTTTTCCTGTCCAAAAGATGACATGGCATAAAATTCAGGCGTCTTTTCCATAGTTATTTTTATGGTCCGCTTTATATGTTTTGCCTCCAGTTGGGAAAGCTGGGGCAACAGGAGTGCACCTTGCTCATTTTTGCCAAAAAAAACGGATATACCGTTTTGTTTATAGAGTTCAGCTTTTTGAAAATCAATAGATTCGGGCGAAAATTGCTTTAATGCGGATTCAATGTTTTTGATAACAGTGCCGTCTATCTCAAACTCGACCCAGTTATATACGATCTGAGGCTGAAGATACTGACTGTCGGGGGGTTGTAAATCCTGAAGAGTAAGTCTTTCTTTTTTGGCAGAAGAACTATCTTGCAGAGCAGCTGGATTGCAGCCTGAGCCAGAGATGCAGGCGATAAAAAACAGGATACTAAATGAGAATATTTTCATACAAGCGAATCTTATCCGCTCGCTGAATGTTGTCAAGTTTATCTCCCTTGCCTTATCAACTTACCGGCATTATACACGAAGACGCGGCGACTCACAGAATTCCATCGCAATGGAATTGCCGGATGAACTGGACACTCCGTTTTCCGAGTTCGCATCGTCGACGCGAATAATGCGGGCGTAGCTGGAAAAGCGACCTCCGTACTCCAGTAATCCTTCTGTCGGGGGGACAGTCATTTCCACACTGATTAATTCACCATCCCGCAGCGGAGATTGGTTGACTTCCACCAGCATTCCGCCAGGACTGACATTAACCGTGTTTCCGGAATACAGCCGCCCGTCGCTTAATCCAACCTTCTGGCAAAGCACTGTAAACTTCAGCGGTATTCGTTTGTGTTTTCTTCTATCAGCGTCCATTATGTCGCCTCCGTGCAACGAAATCATATCGTTCCTCTCTTTCTCAGCAACTACTATGCCATTAGGTGATATTGTATCGTTTTTTTATAGTGCTGCAAGTAATTATAATTATTAAAGTTATGTCTTATAATATACTGCGTTTATTTTTAAATTGTCATCTTAATCAAAACGGATGTAGCTGTATTACAACATTCTTATGAATCTATCGTCTTCTCTGTTCTTTGGCGATAAATAAATAATCCATAGAAATGTATTTATCTCCATTTCTTAGATATAGTTACATCTCGTTAATCCTATATATACATTAAATGTTGCGATTTAGCAACATCATTGTTGACATTTTGACATAGAATTGTTTATTATCTTAATTATGACAGATGCTTTGTTACCAAACGAGTCGCAAGGCGGCGAAACCGGAAAAAATATCAGACATGGCGTGTCTGGAACTGTTTCATTTGGAGCTGCAATAGAGCCTGTCTTGGATAGTCTCGGAATAGGCGTGGTTGTCTTTGATAAAGATTGCCGCAAGCTGCATGCTACGGCATCTGCGAATCGACTGATCAACCTTTCCGATAGGATCGACCAATGCCTTCCCGCAGGTACCGAGTCTAAAATAAACTGGCCCCGTGTTCTTTCTGAAGTAGTAAATCAAGGTCAAGTATCTCGGTTTCATTCTGTCCGCTATCAGTATACCGATCAGATGATTCGATTGGATATCTCCTGTTGTCCAATTCGGGATTCCGATAACAAAATCACTTCAGGTGCTGTTATTATTCAGGATGTAACCAGCCAGGCCGCACATGAAAATGAGTTGCTCCAAACAGAACGTCTAATCTCGCTGGGAAAGATTGCCGGCAAAGTCGCTCATGAATTAAACAATCCCATGGACGGCATTTTGCGTTATTTGAATCTGGCGGTTCGCGTGCTTGACCAAGGCGAAGTCGAAAAAGCCAAAGAATTCCTGTTTCAGTCTCGAAACGGGCTATTGCGGATGATAAATATCTTGTCGGAGTTGCTGGGCTTTTCACGTGGAACACATCAGGCCATGGAATTATTGCCTTTGGACAGGATTGTAGAAGACTCTATCGCTCTGATGCACACACATTTGACTGGGATAACGGTTAATTTAGTCCGAGAGTATCAAGGTCATGCACCTAAATTGCGAAATGATGGCCTGCTGCAGATATTTAATAACCTGATAAAAAATGCATCCGATGCCATGCAGGGTGTCGGCCAGTTGACCATTACTATTCAGGCAACCAGTACAGATTGGCTGATTCTCTTTAAAGACACCGGACCTGGAATTCCCTCAGATTTAGAGGAAATGATTTTTGAACCTTTTTTCACAACAAAAGCTCCGGGGCGGGGTTCGGGCCTTGGGCTTGCGATCTGCAAAGACTTAATTGAAAAGTATCACGGTACGATATCCGTCTGTTCGCCTCAGGATGGCGGAAGCATTTTTACGGTTTCGATTCCAACTACGTCTACAGGATAAGGGTTTCAAGCCATGCCAAAAAGCTCTATATTAGTCGTTGATGATGATCCGATTATTCTTGATTCGCTGTGCGAGTTCTTGAAAATGGAAGGGTACTCTGCACGCGGGGTGCAGTCGTTGTCGCAGGCGCGTCAAGTCCTCCAAGAGCAAAGTTTTACTGTCGTTATTAGCGATGTCAACCTTCCGGATGGGGATGGGTTTGAATTGTTATCCCTGATTCGACAGAATTATACCGGTACGGTTGTGATTCTGATAACCGGTTATGGGACTATCGAAAGCGCAGTTGAGGCTATCAAAAAGGGAGCATATGATTATTTAACCAAGCCGGTGATTGATGACGATTTGCGTCTGGCGGTTGAGCGTGCAGTCCGACAGCAGTCCCTGATGGATGAAAACCAGCAATTGCGTGATCAGCTCGAAAAGCGATATCGACTTGAGAATATTGTCAGCCAGGACTACAAGATGTCGCGGATTTTTGAGTTAATCGAAGCGGTTGCAGACAGCCGAACTACGGTTCTTATGGCCGGGCCGAGCGGTACAGGCAAAAGTCTTCTGGCCAGAGCGGTACATTTTCGCTCTTCCCGGCGTGACAAACCTTTTGTGGAGGTCAGCTGCGGATCGCTGCCGGAAACCCTGCTGGAAAGTGAATTGTTTGGCCATGTCAAGGGGTCCTTTACCGGAGCAATCCGCGACAAAGAAGGCAAGTTTTTGGCAGCTAACGGCGGGACATTATTTTTGGATGAAATTTCCAGCGCATCGCCGGCTATGCAGGTCAAATTGCTTCGCGTTCTTCAGGAGCGTCAATTTGAACCCGTCGGAAGCAATCGGACGGTAACGGTGGACGCACGTGTTATTCTGGCTTCGAATCTGGATCTTGCCGCAGAAGTCAAAGCAGGGCGGTTCCGTGAGGATTTATTTTATCGTATCAATGTTGTTACCATCCATGTTCCTCCCTTGACAGACCGAGCGGTTGATGTTCCGCTGCTCAGTGAACATTTTTTAAAGCAGTTCTGCCGCATTCATAATCGCAGCAAATTGGGCTTTACGGAAAAAGCGATGGAGAGCCTCCAGCGTTATTCCTGGCCGGGCAATGTTAGAGAATTGGAAAACGTGGTCGAAAGGGCGGTACTATTAAGCAAAACCCCATTTATTGATGTTGATGATTTCCCTTCCTCGCTCAGCGAGATGCTGCGTATGACGGCGGTTCGTGACTATAGCGGAATGAGCCTTAAAAAAGCGATTGAGGATGCCGAGTCAGTCATTCTCCGAAAAGCACTGCAGGCCAATCATTGGAATCGTCAGGATACCGCCAAATCTCTGAAGGTGAACAGAACGACCTTGTATAAAAAAATGAAACGTTATGGGCTTGAAGAAGAAGCGGAGAAATTAGGTTTCTAACTAAGCTTACTGATGCAGGTGCCATAAAAGGCTGTTTGGAATCCATAGCTCAGGCGGTCCTATTTGTCTTGACCCCGATATGGATTCCAAACACGCCATTTGAGTTGTTGGGTTACGGTTTTTCCAGAACCATCACGTCCAGGTATCGCGCTCCCCACTTTTGGGCAGTCTGGTGACTATTGAAAAAGACATCCAGGCGGTTGCCTTTGATCAGACGTCCCCGGTCTTTGACATCTACTGTGCGTTCGTTGTTGTATCCCGGGATAATCATCTTCGTACCAAAGGCGTACCTTTTATCTGCGGCAACAAACCGGTCACCCGGGCGAATTTTGTGCAGGTTGGCCGTTATCCCATCCGAAAATTTACCGCAGCATTTCGGGCAAGTGCAATAGGCTGTTACACGCATGCGAACGGTTTTCCATTTCGGGCGGGCCGGTTCTTTGATACCTGAATTTTTCAGCAGGTTCAGTAATTCCTGATCCTGCTGGGTATCGATTATCGAAGCAGAATCAATGTCCTGAATATCCTGAGGGATTTCAGGTTCAGCCAGCAGGGCCTGATTGAGCGGCGAGTTGAGTTGATTGTCCGAAGAAACGGTTATCTGCGTACTGAGATTGATGGCCCCGGAAGCATTTACACAAATGCTGGCCGTGAAAAAAGCCACAACTATTATAGACGCTAAAAAACTGACACGAAGAAGATTCTTACTCTGAACCAATACAAGAGTTTTCTCCAAGAGTCTCAAGTTTCGACCTTTCAAGTCAAATAATAAACGGTTTTTTGCCGCTTTAATGCGACAAACCAAACATCGGTTGTCTATCCAGCAGTTGATTTCTATTTCTTTTGTCAAGAACCGTGATGATTCATATCTCCGTGAGTCCCTTCGATGGAGTACTGGAATATTAACAAAAGTCGAGTTTTTTATCAATAGAAATCGAAGCCGAAAATGGCGTATATCTAAAACTGTTGAGAGTAAGTCTTGTATTGATTTTATTATGAGTCTTTTGGAAATTATGTGTGAACAAAGAATTGATTTTTACCGGAATTACGGTGTTTTCTTGTTTTTTTCTTGTTAAAGGATATAATGTACTATTATGGATAAAAGGACAACATTAATCAACTTTTTGACGGCAAAGCAAAAAAAACGAAAATTTGCTGCGGTCAGCTGCTATGATTACACCACCGCCAGGCTTGTTGCCGCCGCAGGCGTTGAGATGATTCTGGTTGGTGATTCGGCGGCTCAGGCATTGCTTGGATATGATTCGACGCTGCCGGCGACGATGGATTTGCTGGTGACGCTAACCGAGGCGGTTCGGCGCGGAGCCCCTTCTGCGTACATTGTGGCCGATATGCCGTTTTTGTCGTATCAGACATCGATTGCCGATGCGGTTCGGAATGCGGGGCGGTTTGTTCAGCAGGGAGGGGCGCAAATTGTCAAATTTGAAATCAAGCGTTCGCAGCTTGATATCATTCGTGCGGTCAGTGACGCGGACATTCCGGTCATGTCACATCTGGGGATTCGCCCGCAAAGTGTCGTGATGAAAGGGCAGCTAAAAGCCGAAGCGTCTACAGCGGAACAAGCCTATGAATTGATTATGCTGGCGGAGGATGCGGTTCAGGCAGGGGCTTCGATGGTTTTGCTGGAAGGTACGTCTCGCGAAACGGCAGGTTTAATTACCGAAAGACTGAGTGTGCCGGTTATCAGCTGCGGCTCGGGTCCTGATTGTGACGGACAGATTTTGATTATTAATGATATTCTGGGCCTAAGCGACCAGCCGCCAAAGTTTGCCAAAGCTTTTACATCCCTGTCGCCGGTTATTGTCAAGGCGGTGCAGAAATACGCGACTCAGGTACGGGCGGGTCGATTTCCGGATGATGCACATAGTTATCATATGAAAGCGGGGCAACTGGAAATCCTGCGGACGATGCTGCGAAGCGGCTCACCCGACGCATAGACCTATGGTGAAGATGGAAAACGGCAATGAACTCAATGTGCAGCGCGGACCCATTCGGCCGGCGATTATCGCCGATGTGTGGTCTGTGCAATTTTACAGCAGTTTTATCCGCAGAGTTCTGGTCGGGTTGACCGGTTCTGCGTATGGAGCAGCTCTTGTTGGCCCTGAAAGCCAGGACATTCATAATATTCTGCATCCTTCCGTGGATTATATTCAGCACCCTGAAATACGGTTTTGGCCGTTGTCTTACAAGAATCGTCCTTTGCTGCTGGATAAGCTTTTGCGGTTCAAACCGACGCTGCTGCACACTTTTTGGCCGGGGGATTGGCGTTTGGCCAAGTGGCTTTCTGAATTGATGGATGTGCCCGTGGTCGTAAGCGTTTTTCAGCCAATGCATCAGAAATCGGCACGGCATTTTCTTTCGTCAACCATTTTTGCCGCGGCATCCGAACCGATTTATGAGAGTCTTCTTGCCGCGGGTATCCAGGACGACCGAATCGTTCGAGTGCCGTTGGGAACTTTTGCCGACTCAGAATCGGTTTGTTTTGATCAATCCAGCCAGATGCCCAGTTTGGTGACCTGTGAGAACTTGGTAAACGCGGTGGATTATGAACCTTTGCTGTTGGCCTGCCGGCACCTGCTGGCGGATGGTTTTGATTTTTCCCTTGCTCTGATGGGAGAAGGGCCTTCGGAGCGGCCTATACGTCACCTGATTAAAACTCTGGGGTTGACTTCCAGTGTTACAGTTGTTCCTCCTTTACGCCCTGTGCGACCGGTTTTGCAGGGGATGGATGTGTTTATCCATTTAAAAGACCGGGGACGATGCAATCTGGCGCTGCTGGAGGCAATGAGTGTAGGACTTGTGGTTGTCGGCGCTGCGGATACGACCATGGGACTGCTTCGCGATGGTCAGACAGCTTTGATCTGCGAAACGTCGGATCAGACCAGTATGTATCAAAGTCTCAGGCGGGTCTTGTCAGATATCGAGTTTTCCCGGAAGCTGGCTGAAAATGCCCGTTTGTATCTGCAGTCCAATCATAGCGTAAGCGGTATGATTGAAGGATGTATGAACGTTTACCTCAAGGCACTGGATCTCGGCACAAGCTGAGGGAAATCAGCCTTATCTTGAAGAGCCAATCCGGTCATTCGGATAGACATTAAATCAATTCACGTCGGCTGAGTTTGTATCGAATCATTTCCTCGCGCTTGGTGCGTGCGTGTTCGAGCTGTTTTTGTATCTTTTCGGCATCCTGTGCGGCAACGGCATCTCTCATTACGGTCAGTTGTTTTATCAAGCGGTCAATTCCCCGAGCGATGGTTTTGTGGTTGGTCAGCACAATATCCATCCAGACATCCGCCGGGCCGGAGGCGATTCGAGAGCTGTCGATAAATCCTTTGCCGGCGAATTTCATGTCTTCGGCATCGCTGGCATTGACCAGGGCGGCGGCGGCAACATGGGGAAGATGGCTGATAAGACCGAAGATGCGATCATGTCTGGCGGGGTCGAGCAAAATCACATTGCAGCCAAGACAGGCCCAAAATTCCTTTAATAAACCAATCGCTTTGGCGTTAGTCCTTGCGGTATGGGTGACGATGCACCGTGCCGCAGTCAGCAGGTCATCACGAGCGTATTCTACTCCGCGTTTTTCTGAGCCCGCGATGGGGTGCGAACCAACAAAGAAGACCGATTTTGGCAAGTTTTTGTTTGCCCACTGATGGACTAACGATTTGGTTGAGCCAACATCGGTGACAACACAGCCGGGCTTGAGGAACGGGCGTATGGCCGTGAAATAACCCTTAAATGACATAATAGGGGTTGCAAGAATGACAATGTCTGCGTCGGTTACGGCTTCTTCGAGGGTTTCAGCTATGGCATTGGCAACATTGAGCAGTCTGGACTTTTGTCGTGTTGATTCCCGATGGCTGTAGCCGACAATAAAAACTTTCGGAAAAGCTCGCATACAGGCCATGGTTACACTGGCCCCCAAAAGGCCCATGCCAATTACGCTTACTTTTTTTAAATCCTTGCATTTTAACATTTTATATAGTATCCTTTGGAGTCAATCCAATGTGCAGAAACTACCGTTAATTGGCCGTGAAGTCAATTTTTTTCTTTCTTTTTGGATGGAAAAATGGTATATTACGGTCCTTAGTTTTGGATAAATTCAGAGTTGTTAGGTCGTTAATTTTTCTGCTCATCGGAGAGGTGGACAGATTTTTTTGTCTCTATATAAGGAACGAATCAGGTTATGCCTGCTGTAGAATCAAAACAAGCTGCTGCGGTTTATTTACCGTTTGAAGATCAGATTGCCAAGCTCGATCGGCAGATTGAAGAGCTGCGCAAGCAAGATAATTCGCTGCAGGGGCCGAATGCCCCGCAGATCCGTCAGCTTCAAAAGGAGCAGACCAAGCTCTTGCAGGAGTTGTATGCCAATCTGACTCCGTGGCAGACCGTCCAGGTCTCCCGCCATCCTCAGCGTCCTTTGCTGATGGATTATATGAACCTGATGTTCAAAGACGTCCGCATTTTGCATGGTGACCGCTGTTTTGGCGACGATAAAGCAATTGTAACGGCACTGGGGCAGATTGGACGCGAAAAAGTCATGATTATCGGCCAGAACAAAGGCCGCGATATCAAAGAAAAAATCGCCTGCAATTTCGGCTGCGCCAATCCCGAAGGTTATCGCAAGGCGCTTGCAAAAATGAAACTGGCCGAGAAATTCGGCTTACCGATTGTTACCTTGATTGATACGCCCGGTGCTTATCCGGGCATTGGCGCCGAAGAACGCGGCCAGTCACAGGCGATTGCCGTCAATTTGATGGAAATGTCTCGGTTGAAGGTCCCGATTGTCTGTATTGTTATCGGTGAAGGCGGTTCCGGAGGCGCGCTGGGGATTGGTGTCGGCGATAAAATCGCAATGCTTCAATATGCCTATTACTCGGTGATATCGCCGGAAGGTTGTGCGGCGATTCTCTGGCACGATGGTTCGCAGGCTCCGCAGGCGGCTGAAGCTCTGAAACTGACGGCCAAAGACCTTAAGTCGTTGAATTTAATTGATGCGGTTATTTCTGAGCCGCTGGGCGGGGCGCATCGCAACATCCATGATACGGTGTATAATGTCGAGCAGTTTATCATTAAATCATTGGCTGAACTGAAACGTGTAAAAACAGATGCGCTGCTGGATAGGCGCTATCTGAAAATACGGTCGTTCGGTCAGAACTGTGTGGAGTTGGCATCGCATAAGTCCGCTCAGCCGCATATTCCCGAGCGGCTTTCAGCCGAAGCACAACTCAAAGAAGTCCGGCATCCCGCGGCGGCATTGTAATCAAACAACACTCATCGATGGGCAGGATTCGATCCTGCCCTTTTTTTTGTTCAATCCACATTCTTGTAATTTCCCTTAGTAATGGTTAAAATGATACTATGTACACGGTTATGGTAGATTATGAGTTTTTTGCTGAGCATCAGCTTGTGATGACGGATGGTTTTCAGGAGCCGGTGCATGGACATTTGTGGAAAGTGACAGCTGCGGTAGTGGCCGAAAAGCTGGATTCGGCGGGGCTGGCGTTTGATTTTTGCAAATTGCAGCAATTTCTGAGTCAGATTTTAGCCCCATTTGCCGATATGAAATTAGAGGAATGTGAGCCTTTCGGAGCTGTCAATGCCTCGGCCGAAATCTTGGCGCGGTATGTGTATGAGCAATTGGCGACTATGATTGTCCCGCCGACCCAGATTGGCTGGGTCGAGGTTGCGGAGGCTCCCGGCTGTCGTGTACGATACGAATTGCGATAAATATATTGGTGTTATATAGATATGCTATGTCAAATATGTAAAGAATGTGCGGCGACGATTCATCTGACCGAAATATCTCACGGCCAGCGGAGTGAAACGCATCTTTGCCAGCAGTGTGCTCAGCAGCAGGGATTGGGGACTCAGGCGCAGGTTCCGCTGAATGAATTGCTGAGTAATCTGCTTGCGGCGGCAAAGGCGGCATCGGATACGACCAATAAGGCCTCGGCTTTTGCCAATTCTGATAAAGTCTGCCCGGTCTGCGGGATGACGCTGAAGCGTTTTACGGATACCAGTTTGCTGGGCTGCCCTGAGGATTATGACTATTTCCAAAAGGAATTGACACCTCTGATAGAGCGTACCCATGCCGGATGTTCACATCATTGCGGCAAGGTTCCCTCGCACGCAGGTCAGCAGCAAAAGAACGCTATCGAATTGCTTCACCTTCGTAAGCAGTTGGAGCTTGCGGTCAAGAATGAAGACTATGAAGCCGCCGCAGCACTTCGCGATCAAATCAGGCAGTTACAATGAAACCAGCACAGCTTGCCAATCAATCCAGTTCATGGTTCGGAGCGGAAGGGCCGGGCTGGGAAATTGTAGTCTCTTCCAGAGTTCGTCTGGCTCGAAATCTGGCGGGGTATGAGTTTTTGCCGTGTCTGACTCAGCAGCGTCAGCAGGAAGTGCTGGATAAGCTCCGCGAGACGCTTCAGATGATCAATCTGGGTGATTCTGCGGGTTTTATTGATGTGGATCGGGCGGCCAGTCTTGAGCGGCTGCTTCTGATGGAGCGGCACTTAATCAGCCGTCAGCATGTTGCCGGTAAAGGGCCCCGCGGGGTGGTTATCGCACTAGGGGAGGATTTTACCGCCATGATTAATGAAGAAGATCATCTGCGGATGCAGGTCTATGCGTCGGGCTTTAATCTGGATAAGTGCTGGCAGCAGATCAACCGGATTGACGATATGATTGAGCAGAAGATTGAATATGCGTTTGATTCCCGATGGGGGTATTTGACCGCATGTCCTACGAATCTTGGAACAGGTATCCGGGTGTCGGTGATGCTGCATTTGCCGGCGATGAAGCTGACAGGGCAGATCGACAAGTTCCTAAACGCCGCAAAAGATGCGGATTTGGCCGTACGCGGACTATTTGGTGAAGGAACGGATGCTATTGGCGATCTGTTTCAGCTATCCAACCAGGTAACGCTGGGCGTCCGCGAGCAGGATGTGGTTAAGCAGCTTACTGATAATATTGTTCCTCGAATTGTCGAATACGAAAAAGCCGCCCGGCGGGCGCTGCTGGAGCAAAAGCCGCACACGCTGGATGATAAAATCCAGCGGGCTATGGGAGTGCTCAAGAATGCCTGCCTGATTAGTTCACAAGAGGCGCTGTATCTTTTGAGCAGCGTGCGGCTGGGTGTGAATCTGGGGCGGATTCCAGAGCTGTCGCTGGCCAAGGTCAATGAGCTGTTTTTGTTGACGCAGCCGGCCCATCTGCAAATTCGTGCCGGCAAGATGCTCGATGCCGACCAGCGTGATACGCTCAGGGCCAAAGTGATTCGTGATTATCTCAATAGGAATTAGCTGTGAGTATATCGGTTGAGCAGTTTGGAACGTTCTTTCGTATTTATGTCCAAATACTTTTTCTGCTTGCACCTTTTTTCTCTGCATCTATTTTCTTGATGATGTCGGAAGGAATGGATTCTCTGCAGCGGCACAGGGCAGCTAAACGAACTTCTGTGGCCATTTTAATTTTAATTTCTGTTTTTTTCTTTTTCGGCAAGCCGCTATTTTCAATCTTGGGTATTACTCTGCCCGCATTTCAGATTGGTACCGGCAGCGTGTTATTTTTGACCTCGATTATGCGGGTTCTCGGGCTGGGCACGCACAACCACAAACAGGTCGATTCCGATGATGATTTTTCGATTGTCCCGCTGGCCATACCGGTTATCGTAGGGCCGGGTACTATCGGTGCATTGCTGGTTTATGCGACTTCTGTCCAGAGTTTCATAGAAGAAATAGTTACCTTTTCTGCCGTGATGGCCGGAGGGGTGACGGTCGGAGTGTTTGTGTTACTGGCTGAACGAATTGAACATTGGCTTGGGCGTAAAATTTTGTCTATGATTGTCAAAGTTACGGCCTTGATGCTCACTGCACTGGCGGCACAGATTATTTTCAATGGCATAAAAGGTTTTATGACGGAAAAATAAATGCGAATTATAGCAGGCTCAAAGCGTGGAATGAAGTTGCTCAGTCCCGAAGGACGTGATACACGTCCCATCACCGATAGAGTTAAAGAATCGGTTTTCAATATCCTTTATACCAAAGGCTATCTGGAAGATCGCATTGTCGCGGATTTGTTCTGCGGCACCGGCTCAATGGGATTGGAGGCGTTAAGTCGAGGGGCAAAGTGGGTTACTTTTGTTGATAAAGACCGTCGCGTCATTGAGATTCTCAAACGCAACATTACAAAGGCGGATTTTGCGGCGCAATCCAAGGCCGTCAGCGGCAATATTTTCCGTATCGGGGCTCCGCCGACGCCGGAATACGGGCTGTATGATTTGGTGTTTGTCGATCCTCCGTATGTGATGAGCAATGAATGCGGAACAGGGTCTCAGGTGGGCAAGCTGATGGAGCTGCTTAGTGAACAGGTCCGGCCCGGCGGACTTGCAATTCTTCGTACCCACGAACGTGCGGTAGTGCTTGCTAACTACGCGGAGCTAATGCAGGTCGATCAGCGAAGCTGGGGTACCATGACGGTTACATTTTATTGTAAAGGACAACTGGACCCCAGGCCCCAAGATGTCAATCTCGATACGGATAGTGAAGACGAATTTGATGAACTGCAAGACGAACATCCTGGTGAGTAATTAAAATTATC
>JBHJNC010000022.1:0-4310 GCA_048497675.1 Gimesia maris | reverse complement strand
ATGGTTTTGAGGGTTCCATCCAGCCGGAAACGGACCTGCAGCTCTCTGGCGGTCGGTTCGAAGTGGACATCGCTGGCTGAATGCGCGATGGCCTCCGAAAGAATCCGCTGAACCGTATCGACAACCTGTAATTGCGACAGCTCTTTCATAAGATTATATAGAATAAGTAGTTAAAAATTGCTTGCGACGGTTTCTTCTACTATTAAGTCGAATTGCAGGTCCGATTGTTACAAAAAAAATCGCATTTTTCGAAAAAAAGTGGTAACATAAAGGCTGCTTAAACGTCTGTGCATATAAAGGGAATGTTTGGATATGGCGCAGCTTCCGACAACAGGTATCTTGACGCTCGACTGGTCGCTCGCAGAGTCGCTGGACTCTTCGAAGCGATGGGTGCTGTCTGCCATGAAAGAACACGGCCAGGCTATGGTCACGATGCTGTGGCGTATTCTTGGCAATGAACAGGATGTCTGCGATGTCTATCAGGATGTCTTTGTTATGCTGGCCGGAATGGATAATTCATTTCGCCCCAACAATCTGCGGGCCTATTTGTTCGGTACGGCATCCAATTTAGCTGTTTCAATGCTGCGTCGACGCAAGCTCGACAAAAAGGCCCACGAGGAATTGGCCCGGCGGTACACCCCTGCGGTCAATCGTGACCCGGCGGGTTTTCTCGACGCTGACGCTTTAAAGCACCGTCTTCGTCAGCATCTCAGTGAATTACCCGAACCTCTGCAGAGCATTATCTGTCTGCATGATTTGGCGGGATTGTCGTATTCGGATACCGCACAAATTCTGAATCTTTCGAATGCAGCCGTGCGGGTTTATCGACATCGAGCGGTTAAATTGCTTGCCTCATGGATGGTTAAAGAAGAACAAAGGGGGCAAATATGAACCATAGAACAACTTCTCATAATCATTGCGGTCAAAATCGAGGATTTTATACTGGTCTGTTCAAAAGGCTGATTGCAAAGGCGGCTTTTGGACTGGATGATCATGTGCTGAATTGCCCTCGTTGTCAGCGAAGGCTTGGACTTTTAAATCGCGTTGAATCGGCGATTATGCTCCTGCAGTCGGAGGTACATTCGTCCGGTTTATTGGCTGCGGCGAATAGCAAGGCGCTTAGGCATTTAACCCATGATTTGCGGTTTGACCCCAAAGCCGAGGATCTTCGCACGGTTGAACCGAAGCCGAACTGGTTTGAACAGAAACGGCCTCTGATTGAGAAGGTTATGTCGGTTGCGGCCTGTGCGGCGGTGATGATACTTTTCAAAACCGGGCTGTTTTCTACTATTCAGAAATTTCAGGCTGAAAGCCAGGATGCGATGCATCATTATTATGCCAGCCGATTGGACGAAAAGACCGCGGATGAACTGCTGGGGCCTCGACAGGAAATTATTGCTCCTGAAACACGCCGCTTAACTTAAAACTACTATTTTGCCTATTTCTGTACGGTGTCTGTTACCAGACGGCGGCGCCGGTTTTGGTAAGCTCCAGCAATCGAGAAGGGGTTTCGGGCATGCCGGTGCGGGCGGATAAATACGCCGATTCGATCACGGCCATCGTGTAAAGATCGCAGCCGGGGGCGGGGTAAATCTGGGTCTGCTGCGGCGAAATGATGGCGTTGGCCAGATTCAGCAGCAAATCCTGAGTGCCGTGAAATTGCTCCGGAGCAAACTGAACGGCCTCCATCTCATTGCCGTTATTATCACTGATAGAAAACCCGTCGCGTGTCAATGTGATAAATTTATCTTTGCCGTGAATTCGCAAATGTCTGCGGGCCGGTCCCAGTGTTCGGCTGGCCGCAACCTGGGCGACCAAGGTCTCGGAAAACCGCATCAGAATCATCGCGTTGTCTTCGGTAATGCTCAGCCGCTGCTGGCGGTCGGGAGCCTGGCTGACTAATTGGGTATAGATCTGCTGGGGCAACCCGAAACACAGGACCATCTCATCGAGCAAGTCGTAGGCGTTCTGTATCAGTACGCCGCCGCCGGCCATCTGAGGGTCGAGCAGCCAGCGTTTATTGGGTGGGATTTGCCCCTGGGGAACATGGCAAATAGCGGTAATCAGATGCCAAAAGTCCGGTTCAGACTGCGAAAGGACTTCTCTTAGACGCAGTGCTGCGGGCTCAAACCTGCTGGGCAGGGCGAGGATATAATGGACTTGCTCTTTGCGGGCCTGCTGGATAAACGAGGCACATTGCTCGAATGTCAGCCCCGCGGGCGGCATTTTGATGATGTGGCTTTTGTTTTGGATGGCCTGGCGGATGTGTTCGGCACAGATATGCAGCGGCGCCCCAACAATTACTACATCAGCCGGATTCTGCATAATCATCCGCCGAAAATCGATATAAGAGGGGCACTCATACCGACGGGAAATCATCTGCCCAACCTGGGGGTCTTCATCGGACACAGCAATGATCTTGTACTGCTCCATCGACACAACCAGCTCCAGCATGTGCTGGACCGGCTCGGATAGCCCCATAACCGAAACTCTAATTCGTCCGTTTTCCATGGTTGTTAGATAGATTCCCGTACACAATGACTCGATTGTTCCGGCACAGATTGACGGTTATTATATCCGTTTACAGACTACTGTCCAGACAATCCAATCCTTTGCTGTTAATATAGACACTGGCTGTCTACATTGAAAGTATATAAAATCCTGGTGGGAGTGCAATTTAGAAAACGAATTATCCTGCCATGGCGTGCAGCCGGCGGTCTCGGACTTCCTGGGCGACCTTGAACCCCGCATCGAGGGTTGTCGAAAAAACCGGATCGAGAGCGTCGTTTATATGGTGGGCCGACAGAAAGCTTTCGGCGAGGGTGGTTGCGTTGATAAACCCATCCCGTTTAACTTTTTGATGCATCCATTGAATGATTTGTTCTTCGGTCATAGTTTGTCTCCTGACATCAGACCCGCAAGGTCGAAAAATCAGATTCCATTATGCCTGATTTAGTCGGTACCGTTCGGCGGGAATCGTTTAAAATTGTCAGTTTTCTCTTTTATTATCGGCAAAAAGCCTCGTCCCAACTCAGTTTTTTTTGAAAAATGAGTTAAATTGGGGGATATCAGTGTCAAGAAAGCGTTTTTTTTGTGAAATTGTCCGATAAAAATTGAAGAAATTGTAAAGTGATTGACGATGATTCCGATAATAACTATACTATTTATTAATACTGATATTACGGAAATCAGGGATTTTTACGGATGAAAAACCCGGGGGGGTCAAGGACAGGTGTATATGAAGACAGTTGCAATTATTAACCAAAAGGGCGGAGTTGGGAAAACGACGATATCGATTAACCTTGCCAGTGCGATGGCTTCGCGTGGATATCGGACGTTGTTGGTCGACATGGACCCACAATCTCATTGTGCGGTTGGGCTGGCGGTGCCGGAAGAGCAGATCGAACAGAGCTTGTTTGATGTGCTGATTGGCCAGGCACGCAATGAGCCAATCCGGATTAGCGAGATAGTATGGAAAATATCTGACCGATTTGAGCTGGCCCCGTCGACGATCGATCTGGCAACCTTTGAAGCGCAGACGGCCAATCAGCCGGACCGCGAAAATTGCCTCAAAAAGGTGCTTGCCTGCGTCCAGAATGACTTTGATTATGTGATTATCGATTGCCCGCCGTCGGTTGGGCTGCTGACCTTTAATGCTCTGCGGGCGGCGTCCGACGTGATTGTCCCTGTGGAAATGGGGTATTTCTCTCTGCATGGCTTAAGCAAGCAGCTCGATACGCTCAGTGCCTTATCGCAGCAGTGTGAATCCCGGCCGAATGTGATGGTGCTGGGCAGCATGTATGATATCCGTACCAAAATGGGTCGGGAAATTCTGGGCGAATTGCGGAAGCATTTCAACGGCCGGATGTTCAAGACCGTCATTAACTTTAATACCAAGCTTAAAGAGGCGGCCAGCTTAGGTCAGCCGATTAGCGAATACGATTCGGCCAGCAAAGGCTTTAAGGATTTTCTGGCCTTGGCCGATGAATTGGTCGGCGCCGATTCGCAGGTTCATAAGGCCGAGCTGGTCAATACGCTTCAGTCGCGGCTCAAATCCATCAGCGTCAGCGCCGATGAACTGCTGGCCTCGATCAAAGACCCCAAGACGGCGGTCGAGCCCGAAGTGCCCGCAAAAACGCTCGAGCAGAAACTGGCCGATTTCTACGGTGTCCGCCTGCAAGAGGGTGTGGCGGTGTTTTCCGCGATGTACCCCAGGGCGGAAACGGTGCAGATTGCCGGCGATTTCAACGGCTGGAAGCCCGAAGGTACTCCGATGCAGAAAATCAGCGACAACGGCAACTGGATGGTCA
>JBHJNC010000021.1:0-10562 GCA_048497675.1 Gimesia maris | reverse complement strand
GTCTCAACTAAAATCAGTGTTTTGTATGATTCATTGGTAACATGACGGCCAACCCCATCTTGCGAGGTTCTTTGAAAAGTTGATAATGCGGTTCATGATGAATTGGAGAAGATCATGAGCCAGGATCAAAAATCGGATACGGACCAGCGGCAATTCTGGCAGATGGCTAATGAGTCATGGCAAAACAGCGGGCTGTCCATTCGCTGGTTCTGCAAACAGGAGGGACTATCGGAACCGTCATTTTATTCATGGCGAAAAAGAATAACGCCTGTGGATGTGTCTAAAGCCGGTAGGGTGGGCTCCGCCCACGCGGAATAAATTATGATTTCAATTTCAACCACAACATTAAAAAAAGTATTATCATCGAATTCGGATGTTCAGCCGCTGGAGGTTGTCGGGGTTAGTACCGATACGCGGTCGATACAACAGGGCAACTGCTTTTTTGCCCTTGTCGGGCCCAATTTCGACGGGCATCTGTTTGTCCGGCAGGCGCTGGAGCAAGGGGCGGCGTGCGCGGTGATTCAGCGGCCGGTAGAATTGCCTGCAAATCTGGCCGGGCGAGTTCTGCTCGTTGAAGATACCGTGAAAGCATTGGGCCAGCTTGCCGCCTGGTACCGCAGACAGCTTAGCGCCAAGGTCGTCGCCATTACCGGCTCGGCGGGCAAGACCACCACGCGGCATATCACGCATCATATTCTCTCCCAGCGGTTCCGCTGTCATCAGGCTTCCAAGAGCTTTAACAACCACATCGGCCTGCCGCTGACGATCCTGTCGGCCAGTGGGCAGGATGAGGTCCTGATCCTCGAACTCGGCACCAATCACCCCGGCGAGATCGGGTACCTGACCCGCATCGCCCAGCCGGATATCGCGGTGGTAACCTGTGCCGCCCCGGCGCATCTGGAGGGCTTCGGCTCGCTGGACAATATCATCCGGGAAAAGCTGTCCATCCACGAAGGGCTAACACCCAACGGAATGCTCATTGTCAACGGCGACCAGCAGGATTTGCTGTGCTATACGATGAGCCTTAACCGGCCGTATCTGACTTTCGGCATTGGGGGCAATTGCGATTTTCGCGCAGATAATCTGCTCTCGGCGGGGGAAAAGGGGCAACTGACCATTGACGGCCGGGCAATTGAAATCCCGCTGCCAGGCCGGGCGAACCTGATGAATACCCTGACGGCGTGGGCGATTTGCCAGATTTTAGGAGTCAGAATATCCGATTTTGCCGATGCGATGGCCACTCTTACGCCGGTAACGATGCGGATGGTCATTGAAACCGCCGGGACTATCAAAATCATCAACGACTGCTACAACGCCAACCCCGCATCGATGGCCAACGCACTGGAATGCCTTGCCTGCCTGTCAAAACAGGAACGCCGCCGCTCGGTGTTTGTCGCCGGCTGTATGGGGGAGCTGGGCGAGGCATCCAAGACACTGCATGTTGAGCTGGGCCAGAAAGCCGCGGCCGCCAAAACGGAGCTGATTCTGGCCGCCGGGGCATTTGCGTCCGATATTATCGCTGGTGCCGTAAAAGGCGGGGTCACCGAGACCGCTTGCCAATCTTTCCCAGATACCCAATTGTTATGTGATAATCTGCATAAGTTTATCAAACCTGCCGATATAATACTGATAAAAGGTTCTCGCTCGGCGGGAATGGAAAAAGCGGTCCAGTGTCTAAAAACGCTTTTTTCAGCCTAAAAATGCTTGTTTTTGAAAGAGGACACCAAACTTGTTTTATCATCTGTTCAACTTTTTCCGGGAACTGATGTTCCGGATGGGTTTTTATGCGTGGGAAGATGTGCTGTTTCGGGCGATTATGGCGGCGATTACCGCCTTTGCCATCGGCGTATTGATTGCGCCGAAAATTATCCGCTGGCTGATGAAAATGAAAGTCGGCGACCGTCCGGAATTTCACCATGCGGCCCTGAATGAACTGATGCGCGAGCGGGCCAATACGCCGACGATGGGCGGGATTATCATTCTTTCGGCGATCATTCTCGGCACCCTGCTATGGGCTAAACTGTATAATCCATTTGTGCATAAGGCGCTGTTTATCCTGATTTGGTTCGGGGGCATCGGCGGAGCGGATGACTGGCTGAAGCTGACCAGCAAGACCCGGCAGCACAGCCGGGACGGGCTGAAACCCTGGGAAAAACTGGTTTTTCAGTTTGGCGGATCGATGCTGGTGGCGTATTTTCTGTATTCGGATTTCCAGAATATCGAGGATGCCAAGATGCTTTGGCTGCCGTTCTATAAATACGGCATTCCGCTGGCAACCTGGATTTTTATTATGATCAGCATTCTGTATATTTCCGCCACCAGCAACGCGGTTAATCTGACCGATGGGATGGATGGGCTGGCCTCGGGGTGTCTGTGTGTGGCTTCGACGACACTGGTGGTCTTGTGCTATATCGCATCCGAGATGATGGGCCGTACCAGCCAGGTCAGCTGGGCAAGCTATCTGCTGCTGCCGCATATTCCGCAATCGGGGGAATTGTGCATCTTCTTCGGGGCGATGACGGGGGCGGTGCTGGCGTTTCTGTGGTATAACTGCCATCCGGCATCGGTATTTATGGGCGATATCGGCTCGCTGCCGCTGGGGGCGGCGTTGGGGTATGGGGCGATTGTCACCCGCAATGAAATCCTGCTGCTGGTTATCGGCGGGGTCTTTATGATGGAAATGTTCAGCGTGATGCTTCAGGTCTGGTACTTCCGCTACACCGGCGGCAAGCGCATCTTCCGCTGTGCACCGATTCATCATCACTTTCATTTGGCCGGCTGGTCCGAGCCGCAGGTGGTCGTGCGGTTCTGGCTGCTGTCGATTGCCTTTGCGGTGATTGCACTGGCAACGCTAAAGCTGCGATAGACAGGTGCAGCCACAAAAAAAGCCCGCAAGTTATTATCTTGCAAGGCTTTATATTAACCGTCCCCGATAGGAGTCGAACCTATAACCTTTGGCTTCGGAGGCCAACACTCTATCCATTGAGCTACGAGGACTAAAGCGAGAAAACCGCTAATGAATTCGCCAATAATTATCTGCGCTCCAGCCAAAAAGTCCAGTCTTTTCTGTCAAATCCGCAACGGAGCTTCACTTTGGCATTTTTAGCTTTTCTATTCATATAAACCGGATATACTCCCTCAGACAAACAAATCGACCCTGAAGAAAGTTTCTAATATTAGACAGGAAATAGCGATATGCAGTTACCGTATGGCATTATTTTCGATATGGACGGCGTGCTGGTTGACTCGGAAGAATTCATCTGCAAGGCAGCTTGTATGATGTACGCCGAGTTGGGGCTCCAGGTCAATCCCGACGATTTTATACCGTTTATCGGGATGGGTGAAAACCGCTACCTGGGCGGGGTGGCCGAAAAATACAAGTTTGCGGTCGATATTGCCGCAATAAAAAAACGCACTTATGACATCTATCTGGATATTATTCGGGGCGAATTAAAGCCGCTTCCGGGTGTTCGTGAATTTATTGATCACTGCCGCAAGGAAGGCAGATCGCTTGCCGTCGCTTCCAGCGCTGACCGGCGGAAAGTGGAAGGCAATCTGCGTGAAATCGGTCTGGATACAAATCTTTTTGGCACCATTGTAACCGGCGAGGATGTCGTACATAAAAAGCCCGATCCGGAAATCTTTCTGCTGGCTGCCAGCCGCTTGAAGTTAAACCCCGCCGATTGCCTGGTTGTTGAAGACGCCGTCAGCGGTGTTACTGCCGCCAAAGCCGCCGGGGCAAAATGCCTGGCGCTGACCACTTCATTCCCAAGAGAAAAGCTATCAAAAGCCGATTTTTTTGCTCCCAACCTGGCACATGTGCCTGCTGAGGCAACACACTGGGGAGCAAATTAAATCACCGGATTATTTTTTGAGGTTCTGCAGGCACCAGCCGGCCAATTTGGCCTGAGCCGGATTGGATGATGCCGCTGCTGCGTGAAGCTGCTTGAGGGATTCGGACAAAAATGAACTTCTTAAGTTTTTCGCAATCCGTAGCAGCGTCTTGGCCGCAGCACGGCGTACAACCGCAATCTCCAGCCCCATTGCTGCAATCAAATCTTTAGCAGCCTCTTCGGTGCTAAGGCCATATTTCAAGATCATATCTCCGATATCGCCATCATCCACTGTTTTCTCTTCTTCAATCAACCGTAATGCATCCACGCATGGCGCCAGAGCTGCTCCCTGAACTTTAGCGTACATACTAACATAATCTTTCAAGGGCTTAATCCACCGGTGATCGCGGGCAAACGAGTTGAAAACAAGATCATCGTAGTCCAGCGGCTTGGGGTTGCCGTTTTTATCTTTGTAGAGTTTTCGGCGGCCGTAATAATACACCTCGACGGCATCAAGCAGTGCATCTAAAAGCGATTCACCCGCAAAGCCGTTAAATTTGATCCCGTTGGAGGGATTTTCATTGTCGCCGAAGTCATTGTCGGAGACGGTATGCTGCAGACCATCCTGATGATGAGCAACCACCGGCGTACCGCCGGCGTGCGCTTCCTGCTGGCTGATGCCGCAGGGCTCGCCGACTTCACCGCCGGAGGGCATCACAAAAAACTGGCAGCCGACATACAAATTGCGGTACAAGTCGGCGCTGAGATTGCCTTCCGGATAATACGCGAAACGCCCTGCCATATCCGGACGGGATGCGATGCGTCTTAAATGCATATCATACCGTATGGCATCGGGGCTTCCTTCGACGCGACCGCAGATAACAAACTGAATCCGCTTATCCTGAGCAAGGAATACTCAAGCATCGTGTTGCCGTGTGTGATGTGCGGCTCGAAGCGGACATAACGATTCTTTCCATCGGTATAGACTTTCCAATCCACCAGCAGCTCAAATCCTTTCTGCTTGCTGATACGATGGAGCATTCCAAAGATGACGTGGTCCTGCGATCCGCTATCGGGCATCAGACGTACATTGGGATTGTTCTGCAAATCCAGCTTGGCGGTTTTTTTCGCGGCATAGTATTTATAGAACAGCCGCTTACGGGCCGAAGGCTGCCAGGTTTCAACAAGGCTCTTTTTGGAACCGAACCAGTGCCGCTGGCGGGCGGCCATATTAAAACCATTGCGGCGGGCAAAGAACATCCCGGTTCGTTCTTTTTCGGCAAAGTCCCAGGCATGATTGAACAGCCACGTTTCACGCAGCATACGTTCTTTCATCGCCTTGGAAACCGTACCAATGAAATGGGACGTCTTGAGCATGGTATGCATCAAATCAATCTGGTGGCCGGCGGGGCTGTAACGATTGACCGCCAGATCATAATAGAATGTCGGATCCAGCCCCAGAATATTGCAATAATAGTTGCGTTTAACAGGATTGGCTTCATTCAGAGTAATCCCATACGAAGGATGCGGATTGTGCATCATCGAGCCCACTTTCGTCTGGGCAAAATGCGGATCATCACGAAATTCCCGCCATGTGGTCATAAACGCGGCAAGAAGCCAGGTCGGCCACTCATTGGTCTGAATGATCGACGGATAATAGTTGTAGGCCCGCAGAGCTTCCAGAGCACCCTGCGCTAAAACACGGGCACGGCGAACCTTGTCTTCACCGGTTTCCCCGCCGTAGGGAACATCGAGATAGGCCGCATTTTCAAGGTACAGCACTTCAATGCGGGACCGCTTGCCGTGCTTGCGGCGAACCAGGTTGGAACGATGGATATTGACGATCTCAACTTTGGAGCCCGGCAAAGCCGTCTGCGTCCGCTCATCAAAGTCCGGGAAGCGAACACTGAACTGATGACCTTCGAACTTGGGTGCAAAGTGAGACAGAATCTGTTTGCGATTCTTTTCGTACAGCGGCGTAATCAAAACCACATGGAAACCCAGCTCGCTGAGGACATCGGCAATATCGGTGGTATAGATACCCACTCCGCCGGATGCGCCGCTGAATCGGGATTCGGGCGAGACCAAAACAATTGTGCCGATATTGATTGACTGCACAATATCGACCGCCGAACGCGAGACTTCCTTATCGAATCGCCCTTTTTCATCCACGGCAATCTGCATCAGACAATCAATAATTCCTTTGCGGATGGCGGGATTGCCCTCGCTGATATCCCGCAGCAGAATCCCCAGGGCCGCAGGACCAAAATCATTTTCTTTCAGCGACCAGTGAATCAGCAGCACAAACAATTCGGCAAACCGGTCGAAATCGACGTTATCCGAATGGCAGCAATCCAAAAACACCCTGGAGATGTAACAATGTCGAACACGGTCCGCCCGGCCATATCGGAAGAACCGCCTGAACGAATCAAACAGGACATGCCGCTCCTGAACGGCCTGCTCTTTGGAGAAGATTTCAAACACGCCGCTCGAGACCGACTCAAGCACCCCGCCAAAGCCCAGCTCGAGCAGTTCATGTCCAGACCAGAATTCCTTGCGGCCCCACTTCATCTTGCCCTCGACATTGTTGTAACGCTCACGAAGTTCGTAAAATTCGTCCGGCCCGATACCTTCCAATGGCAGACCGGTTTCCGCCGCACGCAGCCGGAAATTAAAGTTTCGGGCCAATGCCTGCTGACCGTCAATTACGGAATTGGGGAAGTTAAATACGCACAACAGCTTTTCTTTCTGATAGCTCCGTATGAACGCGGCAATGCGGCCATTGCCGGTGGCAATCGGCGTAATTGTCCCTTTGGTCAGCGCAGGATGTTCATCGGCAAAAGCATACAATCCGCGGAGATACGCACCAAAACCGCGCAGATACGGATAATGATTCAGGATATCCAGCCGGGCCATATTCTCGTCATACCACGGATGTGAAAACCTGTTGTTGACCCAGTGCTTCCAGCACTCCGTATAAGCCATATCGAAACGGCGCGGGAAAGAACCGGCCTCCGGCCCCGGAAGACGGCTGATATGATACATCATCGGCCCATAGCTGCTGAATACCAGCAGTGCAGCGGCCGGCCAGATCATATTCTGATAATTGCTGGCCGGCGATTCTTCGTCATGGGAATTGAACATCGACAGCGTTTGTCCGCCGTATCGGCTCAGCAGCCGCTGCAGATATTCCAGATTATTATTCAGCCCCAGCGGGCTGTCGACCGGCTGCCCGCTGCGGACATTTTCAAGATTCTTTATAATCGCATTGTAGGGAATTGTCGCGGACTTAATCATCCGCACTTCATTGGCGTGCCACTGCTCACTGTAGGCAATCAGGGCGCCGGGGACCGCTTTCTGTACCCGGTAGCAAATCGCCATAATCGAAATGTTGGGTTCATTGGTGCCGCGAAGATCAACCGGCTCAAATCCCTTGACGGTTACTTCGCCGAGCAGCTTGGACATCGGGGGCAAATCCTGCCGCACGGGGAAAACCGTATCAAAGCCGTGACCGACGTCAATGCGGAGACCAAAGCCCATGTGCGTCAATTCTTTGCAGATTTCCGCCAGATACTCAACGTTGTCAAAATCACGCATATTGACCATAAAGCTGTCGAGCCACTCATCCCATTCGCCGTCCCACCCGGCTCTGCGGCTTAACTTGCCGTCAGTTCCTGCGATATAGACCGGCAGCGTATAAGGCCAGCTATGCCAGGCCCGTGAAAAATGGCTCAGCACACAGAGCAGTACTTTCATCCCCAGCTCATCGGCCTTTTTCCGCAGCCTAAGCAGCCCTTCGATACCGCCCAGATCCCGCCGTACCGTTCTGCCGTCCCAGATTGAGAACACAGACGGATCCGGACCGGCCTCCCCCGCCCACCCCAATTCAAGAGCGCCGAGCGGATAAATCCTTGTATAGCCTTCTTTCTTGATCGCCGGCAATTGCTCGGCCAGATCGTCAAATGTGCCATAAACATAAGCGCCGGTTTCATCGCGAATCGGACGCATATTGTCATCCAGCTTTAAATTAAACGCATCCGCATAGAGACTCAGCACCCGCTGGCCTCGCTCATCGGCAACTCTCTTGAGCAGGCCGTGCGAGTTTTCATCAAACTTTTCATATTCCCAGGTTTTGCCCCCATCCGTCGAAATTTGTACTGAATAATGAATCCAGCCATTCTTGCTGGGAAGCGTTACCTCAAAAAACAGTACATCGCCGGTTGAAGCCGCCTTGTCAAGCGGCATTGATAAAGCAGATTTGCGTTTTCCATTGACCGCCCATTGAATGCGTGCCTGAATTTTCTTTACGCTGATACGGGCCGGTTTTTGATACCGAATCCGGATCGTAGGCGATTCGCCGCGGAAGAAACTGCGATTGACCCGCGCGTGAGGGAAAAAGAACGGACGCTCGGTAAGCAAATCTTCCAGTATCTTATTGACGCGAAGACATATCGACCGACTGATGCCTTTGTTGGCATGGAACCAATAGTACAACCCCGCATACAGCAGCCGAAGAGATTCGTGCGGGTGTTCTTTAAGCCGGATATTCCGCTGCAGCTCATCGATTGCGGCATTGACCGAATGAAGGTGGTCGGAAATCAGCATCTTGGCCAGTTCATTCAGCCCGGGATTGTCTGCCCCCGCCTTAAGCCGATGCAGCCACGGCAGAATAAATAACCCGTTGTCGTGAAAAATTTCCGTGCGAACAGTATTTCGATAAACAACATTTCTGCAGGCGGCATCGCTGCTCATTGAATCCGACAGGCAGGTCGGGGCGATGCGTATCACCTGAACCACGCCATTGCGAAATTCATAGACCAGAATCACTGCTCCGGCATCGAAATAGACATGCTTAAAACTTGTCGCGAGCTTTTTCGCCGCGGCAAACGGCACTTTAGCCTTTTCCGCCCAGGCCACCGCTTCATGGGTCAATACCGACCGCAGATGATGTTTCCGCTTGAGGGAATCAACCTCAGAAGAATCCAAGAGAGTTAGAATCGAAGAACTGCACGCCGCCGACTCCCAGAAGTCCTCCAAAAGCAGGATGCTGTCAAGCTGAGGCAGCACTTTCTGCAGATAGGACAAGGACGGATCTTCAGGCAAAACGTCCTTCTGACGAAGCGTTGCGTTTGAAATTGCCTTTTGGGTCTGATAAAATCGCAGACTCCACCGCCGAACCTGACTGATATGCAGATGCGCCCAGTGGAAATGATAAAACGCTGTCGTTAAACACCCGATGAGCATCTGCTCACGCAGCGGCTGATCGGCGGCAGTAACGTCCAATAATCCGGCATTCATCTGCAGCTCGTGAGATAGCAATTCGGGAGCTCCCCCGGCAGATGGACTAACACGAAGACGGATTCTCCGGCCGCAAAGTCTGATAAAATCGTTGATATAATCCTTTTGAATGCCCTGCCAAGTCAATTCAAGACAGCGATGCAAGAATAACGCACGATCCCTGCCAAGTCCATCCAGCACGGAAAGGTCATTATGAATCTCACACTGTCCCTGGCTGTTGAAGCTGAAAACCGCAACTGTATCCATCGCGTTTGTATGCTTCTTTTCGGCAATCATCGGTATCCTTACGGCGGCCAATCACAATCTGTAACCCTTTAGCGGGCACTATCCTCAATAAGTACTTATCTTGTCGCTTTATAGCAACTTTGTCAAGTAGGATTATTCGGCCTTCAACTGCCGCCCCATCAATTCAGCAAGGGCCTGCTGAACGCTTTTTTGTCCGTGAATGATCGCATAGACCGCCTCGGTAATCGGCATTTCAACCTTGCACCGACTGGCCAGGCCCAAAACCGAATCACACGTCGCTGCCCCTTCGACAACGCTTTGCGTGGAAGCCAGTGCCTGCTGCGCGGTGGCGCCCTTACCGATGCGCTCGCCGAAACTGCGGTTGCGGCCTTTGGGTGAAACGCAGGTAGTCACCAAATCGCCCAACCCCGATAAGCCGGAAAATGTTTTATCCTTTGCCCCGAGCGCAACTCCCAGCCGCTCGATTTCCGCCAGCCCCCTGCTGAGCAATGCGGCCTTGGCATTGTCGCCGGCGCCGATGCCGTCAATAATCCCGGCGGCGATGGCAATCACATTCTTCATCGCCCCGGCCAATTCAACCCCGATAACATCATCATTCGTATACACCCTGAACATCGAGGTGGTAAATGTCTGCTGGATGCGTCTTGCCAGTTCGCTGTCGGTACAGGCTACCGTCGCGGAGGCGGGCAGCTTGCGGGCCAGTTCGTCGGCAATCGTCGGCCCGGAAAGCACCGCCAATGGATGAGCATTACCCAGAATCTGGCTTAAAATCTCGGTCGGACGGGACAGGGTTTTGTTCTCGATGCCTTTGGTGGCACTGACAACGGGAACGCCCGCCGGCAGATGGGGCTTAAGCCGCTGCCAGATATTCCGCATAAACTGACAGGGAACCGCAGAAACAACCAGCTCGGCCCCCGCCAGAGCTCTGGCGTCATCGGCCTGGTAGATCAGCTCTTCGGGCAGCGGATACCCCGGCAAAAAGCGGACATTCTCCCCACTGGCCCTGGTCTGGGCCAATTGCGCAGCATCATAGCCCCATAGCGTTGCCGCTACCTTGTTCTCGCACAGCAGCATCGCACACACGCTGCCCATTGCGCCGTCGCCAATGATCGAAACACGTTTAAACATAGCCGGTATTTAACCAGCTTATCCCTGAAAAATCAAGGGCTTATGAAAAACCCCATA
>JBHJNC010000020.1:0-4334 GCA_048497675.1 Gimesia maris | reverse complement strand
ATGACTTCGGCGGGGCTGCTGTGCAAGACCAGTGAGCCGGTGGTTGGGTATGTACCTTCCACTGACGGCGGCAAGATTACGCTGGCGGATGTCAGCCTGGCCGTTGAAAAAGCTTCTTTCAAAGCGCAGAATCCGAAACTTCAACAGGTTATTTTGCAGCTCAGGTCTGAAATGGCAAAGTATAATTTTAAAGATATTTTATAGCCGAAAAATTTCTGGTTGATGCAGCTGGCCATGAATGAATTACAGCGATTTCAAGTCTATTTGACCGGTCGTGTGCAGGGTGTTGGGTGCAGACCGTTTATTTATACATTGGCTCAGTCCCTTGGACTGACAGGTTTTGTGCTGAATGATACTCGAGGTGTTGTGGTTGAAATTCAGGGCACTTCGCAGGCCATCGAAACTTTTTTTCAACAGATCCAAAGATCAGATGCGAAGCCCGCTTTGCTGAATATCGATACCTTGGAAAAGAATCCTATTCCACCGATACAAGGCGAAAAGGCTTTTCATATTTTAGACAGCCGGAACAAAGGGGCAGCCAGTGCGGGGGTGTGTCCGGATATTGCGACCTGTTCGGCTTGTCTTGCCGAAATGCGGAATCCGAGTGATCTTCGATATCGCTATCCATTTATTAACTGTACGCAGTGCGGCCCGCGCTATTCTATTATCAAAACGATTCCGTATGACCGTCCGAATACGACAATGGCGGATTTTGCGATGTGCCCCCAGTGCCGCACTCAATATGAAGATGTTGCCGACCGTCGTTTTCACGCTCAGCCGGTGGCGTGTCCGGTTTGCGGTCCGTATGTAACGCTGCTCGATAATCAAGATAAAACGGTTCAGACACAGGGTGAATCGGTTATTGCCAACGCTGCGGCTTTATTACGTGAAGGAAAGATTCTTGCCGTCAAGGGGATTGGCGGCTTCCATCTGGCGGTCGATGCGTTTAATGATGCGGCCGTTAGGCAGCTGCGAGAACGTAAACGCCGCGAGGCCAAGCCCTTTGCGATGATGGCGGCGAATTTGGAAACCATTTATCGTTTTGCCAATGTTGATTCTGAAGCGGAAGAACTGCTGACCAGTCCGGCTGCGCCGATTGTCCTGCTGGATAAAAAAGCCCCGGGTTTACTGGCTGCTTCAGTCGCGGAAGGTACGAATCGATACGGCTTTATGCTGCCGTATGCTCCGCTGCATTTTTTACTGTTTGCTGAGCCGGGGATTGAGGTTTTGGTGATGACCAGTGCCAACCTCTCAGATGAGCCGCTGATTTGTGATAACGCGGCGGCGATGGAGCAATTAAAAGCGGTGGCCGATTATTTTCTGATTCATAACCGCCCGATTTATCGACAGGTGGATGATTCGGTGATGCACATTATTGCCGGCAAGCCCGCATTTCTGCGTCGTTCGCGCGGCTATGTACCCGAAACAATATATCGAGGGCGGTCATCACAGAAAGAAATCTTTGCCGCCGGCGCCGATATGAAAAACACGTTTTGTTTTCTGAAAGGCGACCAATTTATCCTGAGTGAGCATATTGGCGATATGGAAAAGCCGTCAGTCTATCGCCATTATGTTCGGTCGATTGATCATCTGGCCGGACTTTTTCAGGTTAAGCCCAAAGCGGTTACCTGTGACCTGCATCCGGGATATTTTTCTACGCAGTACGCTCAGGAGTATGCCCGGAAATATGGGATAGAAACCATCGTACGCGTTCAGCACCATTGGGCACACGCAGCATCTGCAATGGCCGAGTACAATCTCGATGGCAAGGTCATTGCCCTGATTGCGGATGGGACCGGTTACGGTACGGATGGTACTATTTGGGGCTGTGAATGTCTGGTTTGTTCACTGACTGAATTTGACCGCTTAGGTCATCTGGCCTATTATCCTTTGGCGGGAGGTGACGCGGCGTCGGTAGAGCCGATTCGTCCGCTGCTGGGGCTGTGTCAGGCGTCTGGAATTGAATTGCCGGAGGCGGTATTACGTCGAATTGAGCCGGATACGCACAAAGTCCAGCTCATAAGGCAGCAGATTTTGAAACATGTTGCCGTTGCCCCATCCTCCAGCCTTGGTCGTCTGTTTGATGCGGCTGCGGCCTTGGCAGGGGTTGGCAATCGCAATTATTTTGAAGCACAGCTGCCTATATCGCTCGAGGCGATTGCGGACCCAGCCTGTACGGATTCTTATCCCCTGGAAATCAAAGACGGTGAAGACGGAAGCTTTGAGCTGTTGTCGGGGAGTGTAATTGTCGGCATTCTGGATGATCTTCGACGGCATATAACGCCGGACATCATTTCTTCGCGGTTTCATAATGCAATAGCGAATGGGCTTTACCAATTTGCTGTTAAAGCTCGTCAAAAAACAGGTCTTTCGGACGTGGTCCTTAGCGGCGGGGTGTTTTGCAGCCGGTTTTTGTCAAATCGGCTGATAAGATTGTTGCAGGAAAGCGGTTTTCGTGTATTCTTTAAGCATCGGGTACCGGTCAATGACGGCGGTATCGCGATAGGGCAGGCGGCAATTGCCGCGGCCCAACTGGAAGCGGGTTTAGTGGAGTAATGCGATGTGTCTTGCGGTACCAGCCAGAATTGTGGAATTAGAAGGTGATAAAGCGGTCGCCGATGCGATGGGCAACCGCTGGCCTGTGCGTATCACTCTGACCCCCGATGTGGGGCTGGGGGATATTGTGCTGGTTCATGCCGGCTATGCGATAGCCAAAGTGGATGAAGAAGAGGCCCGCAAAACATGGGAACTGTTTGAGCAGATATCGGAAATGGAAGCCGAACGCAAGCAGTCAGAAGGGCAACAAGAATGAATCTGGCCGCAATCGAATCTGCCCGAAAAGAAATAAATAGCGCCTGTGTCGGAATTCCCAAAGTGATTCAGGTGATGGAGGTTTGCGGAACGCATACAGTGGCATTATTTCGGCATGGAATCCGCTCATTTCTGCCGAAGAATCTGAAGTTGCTTTCCGGCCCCGGCTGTCCGGTATGCGTAACGGATCAGGGATATATAGATACGGTGATCACATTGGCACAAAGACCGGATTGTATTATAGCCACATACGGCGATATGATTCGTGTGCCGGGTAAAAACACCTCGCTGGAGCGGCTTAGCCTGCCGAATGTGCGGATTGTCCTTAGTAGTGACGACGCTGTCACGCTGGCACAGAAACATCCGGAAAAAACGGTGATTTTTGTCGCCGTAGGATTTGAGACTACGACTCCCGCAACCGCGGTAGCGATTCAGCAGGCGATGAATCTGGGCTTAAAGAATTTTACGGTACTGTGCGGGCATAAGCGGGTGCTGCCGGCGATGCAGGCCTTGCTAAGCGGACGGAATGATAAAATCGATGCCTTTCTATGTCCCGGCCATGTCAGTATTATTCTGGGCAGCAAAGCCTATCAGCCGATAGTTGATGAATTTCGTCGGCCTTGTGTGGTGGCTGGTTTTGAAGCCGAGCAGATTCTTTCAGGTCTTGCGAAAATTTGTCAGCAGATCAAGGACGGCAAGCCGGCGGTTGATTCTGTTTATGGTGCGGCGGTCAGTCCTCAGGGTAATAGGGTTGCCATGCAGGTTATTGATACTTTTTTTGAGCCTTGCGATGCGCCCTGGCGGGGGCTTGGGATTATCCCTCAGGGGTCGTTGAGAATCAAAGACCAGTTTTCGGAATTTGACGCCCAGAAACGTTTTGGCATTGACCGGATGCCCGAAGAAGAACCCACCGGATGTCTTTGCGGGAAAGTCTTATGCGGGTTGATTGAGCCAAACCAGTGCGGCTTATTCGGCAAGAAATGCACCCCCGACCATCCGGTTGGCCCGTGTATGGTCAGCACCGAAGGGGCCTGTGCGGCATGGTATAAATATCAAAGATAGAGACGATGACAGAAGAAAACGAAAAAATCATGTTAGCCCACGGCGGGGGCGGGCGATTGATGGCGGAACTGATTGAGAAAACCATTGCCCCCAGTGTTTATTCCGGGCAGATGCCTGCGATGACGGATGCGGCAGAGGTGGTTATTGAAGGCAAGTCAGTTCTATTTACCACCGATAGTTTTGTTGTCCAGCCGCTGTTTTTCCCCGGCGGGGACATCGGCAAACTGGCAGTCTGCGGGACGGTCAATGATTTGGCTGTTTGCGGGGCAAGACCCCAGGCATTGAGTTTATCGCTGATTATTGAAGAAGGATTTGCTGTTGATGATCTTGAAAAGATTCTGCATAGTGTTGGCAGAACTGCCAGACAAGCCGGTGTTTCGGTTGTTACCGGTGACACCAAGGTTGTCGAAAAAGGTGCCGCGGATGGCATTTTCATCAACACCTCCGGCATTGGAGTTCGA
>JBHJNC010000019.1:0-3671 GCA_048497675.1 Gimesia maris | reverse complement strand
GGGGCGACGATTGTGCCGATGGTCATTGACGGCATCTTTGAGGCATGGCCGAGAACCCAGAAACTGCCCAAGCTCGGCAAAGTCGCTGTCATCTACGGCGAGCCAATCTCTCCAGAATATATCAAAAGCAAATCGGATGAGGATTTTGCGGTGGAATTGACCCAGACTTTTCAAAAACTCCAGGCGGATCTGCGCACACGCTTAGGCAAACAGCCCTATTCATATCCGAGCGAGCCGTCCACCACGTAAGGTTATCTTTTCGCTGTAATGACAATCGTTCCGGCCTTTTCGGAGATATTTCTTATCCACACCCAACGCGAATCGCCCGAAGTGATACAATCGCTTTCGATCGGCTTTCCGTTCAAGGTTGTGGCAACCGCCGTTTCTGCGATTGGGCCCAGACGAACACTGACCTGCTGGGGCTGATTTTCCAGGCTGTACTTAAATGTCTGGGTGTCGCCTTGACGCTGATATTGATAAGCTAATTTTTGACGTGAGCCGCCAATCAACGCCGGGTAATCTTTAATTTCCATATAATTCCAGCCTGACGGATAGCGCGGAACTAATCGCAGATGATCCGGGTTGTTATCATCGACACCGAGCATCAGACGGACAGCCTTGGTGGAATCGGCAATGTGAGCATCTTGTCCCATATAACCATTGACCGGCAGGTAATATTCGCCCGAACGATGGAGGATTATCCCTTCCGGCGAAGCCCAGCGTCCAAACCGACCCAGATAGCAATGATCGAGCATCATTTTACTAAATTGTTCCGCATCCGCCATCTGGTCCAACAGCAGCGCCGCCTGCGTCATCATGCCCTGGCCATACCCGTACATTCGCAGGCAGTTATAATTTTTTTCTTTCATCAAATAGCGGTAAGTATTCAGATCAATTTTCAGATAGTCCGCTTCCTTGCCGGAGGTGTAGTCTTCCAGCGGAGTATATGTAATACCATCCGAGGCGAGCTGGATGTGAGCAAGTTTGTGGGCATGGTCCTGCCAGTCGCATTTTGGATCGGTGTGCCAGATAGGACCTGAATCGCTGTCGTCAACCAGATGGTCCAGAATCCCCTGCTGCAGCTGGTCGTGCAATTTTTTCCATTTTGCAGCCGTTTCGGTCTTGTGCAATTGCTCGGCCATGCGAATCGACAGCTTCAAGCCATGCAGGCAGTTGTAGGAAGAATAAATATCATAGCTGTCATGAGCGCATTCGCTTTCGGTATAGAGTACATCTTTATCCACCCCGGGACGAATCGTGTCCGTGTCGAGCTGCCACTGTATCCAGTCTACCGCCGATTCAGTTGCCTTCCAGCGGTCCGCATTCCAGCTCTGCGGCCGTCCCAGCCAGTGCCAGACCATATAGCGGCCCCACATACAGATGCCATGGCCGTCATTTTCCCGATTGCCGCGTTCTTCAACATCGCCAACCATCTTCTGATAAGTAGCATGACCGGGTCCTCCCGCAATCCGATTCCAATGGGGCGGATTGGCTTCGGTCATCAGTGCGTTGTCAAGCCAATCGACATAGGCCGTAACATACTTGTCATACCCAAAAGCGATACACTCCCGCAGATTTTCTCCAGCCCCGCGAGTCCAGGCGTTGTTGCCGCCGGGAAAACGTCCGGGAGTATTTTCCTGGTAAAGTCTGAACCAATTGGTCAAACTGCCGAATACCACCGGCTTATGAAACCAAAAGCCGGCGCCATCCATATATTGCATAATGTAGCCGGGAAATACCGGAGAAGTGCACCCCATCCCTGAATCTGCAATGAAAGAAGCATTGCCGGGACCGTTATAGTACAAGTATGTTGCGGCCCGAAGTGCCTCCTGTGTTCCCCGAAAATCATACGTTGGCCCGAAATACCCTTCTGGAACTTCCGGACAGGATAGCTGCGGAACCTGATCAACATAATTATAAAGCAGGCGTTTGAGCGCATCGAGCGAGGGTTCATACTTTTTCTTGTTAATATAATCCAGAGAAACCGGGTTGAGATTTGACGGCTCAGCGGCCAACTCAGGCAGAGGGATCAACGAATCCCCCGAATCGGCAGTTTCCAGGGTAATACCGCTGATCAGCGGATAATCATGAAATATCGCTGCGCCCTGAACCGAAATGGATTTGACCGCCTTGTTTTCGAGATCGACCGAAAAAATAAATCGTGTATTGGAACTGGCCGACCCCATTGCCCGTACGCCATCAACCAGCCCAACGCTGCTGCGGATGACATCCCGATAAGCATCGATACCGCTAAAAAGATTTTTATCCAAATCACCTATCCAGGCCACCCGATGGCGATCCCAGCCCCAATTGTAGTGCCAGATCATATCCCACGGGCGGGCGAACCAGAGATTGAAACCATAAATAATCGGGATGGTTGATTGTGATCCGTCCGCATAGTGAATGATTATGGTGCCGGCCTGATCACCGACGAAATGATTGTAGCCGTGGTCCCCTTTTGGACTGTACCAGGAGCCGTTGCCGATATCGATGTTATGAACCATCCCCAGAAAATGCACGGCCTTTACAGATATCCGTCCGCAGTCAATCGTATAACCATCCTCCCACGGCCGGATTGTTCCATGGTCAACTTTTTGCCCCAGTCCGCAAAGGTACCATCGCATCTGGTCAACCAGAAAAGGAACGCCGTGAGCAACCAGCAGCTGACCGCCGTCATCAGGCTTGACAGCCTGATACTGACAACCGGCTTTAAGCGGGACCGTACTCTCAATCCAGGTGCGAAACGGCCTTTGGCAGCGAACCGACAGCGAAAGATCCAGGACCGCTTGATCCTGCTGAACTTCGAAGGGACATACCGCCTGCCAGGGTTCCTTGCGATAGGCAAAATAATCTGGCTGCGGAATATCAAGTTTCTTAAATGACAATGGCTGAACGACACCGTTGAGTCGAAATCCCTGCCAGTTCTCGAATTGACCCTGAAGCGCATAGCCATCGGCCTTATCCCAAAAAGGATCGTACTCGAAATAAATCGTATATAGGCCCCGGCTTAGCTTAAGCTGCTGACAAAATCGGTTGGATTGCTGCTCTTGAAGTTCCCGCTCCCGGGTTCGGATTGTTGACTCAAAGCCGGAAGTATCACACCAATTGCCGGTCAGATCCGCCTTGGTAAATTGTGCTTCTCCCGCAAAGCCTTGCAGCGAAATAAGTTCCAACAACGCTGCCAGGACAGGAATCATAAAACACGCATTATGTTTCATTTCAAGTCCCTTATTATAAGACCAAAAAAAATGTATTATTTCCGAACAAGGTGTCCGTAAAAACACTTATTTGTGAAATAAATCACATGTGTTAAAATTATAACTCTTTATTTATCAACGAGTTATGTACACTATATAAAAACAGCCGAAAAGTCAAGCGAAACTCGAATAATTTTTTTTAAAATTTTAGCACACTTTTCTGAAACAAACTGTATAATAAAGTACAGCTCTTGTAAGTTGTTTTGGCAATAGGGAAATTGCTAAAAAAGGTAACACAGTTTAATTGAAAGGGGAGAAAACTATGAATTCTCTTAAATTTATTTTACTCAGTACCGTTTTATTAGTATCAGCAGCAGGTCAGTTGTCGGCAGCGCCGACATATGGGTTCACCGGAATCAGCGGCAATTCAGCGTATGCAACAGCAGTTGGAGAAGCTCAGTTCTCAGTGGATTT
>JBHJNC010000018.1:0-4926 GCA_048497675.1 Gimesia maris | reverse complement strand
AAGTAGACCTATTCATATTATTGATGCCATACTTATGCTATTTTTATATGTATCCGTAAAAAAAATTTGCAAAGTGTTTTGTCCGCCGTATAATGTGCCACTTACCTGATAATTCAGGGACTTATAAAAAATAAATTAAATTGTAAGAACGGCCGCAAAAAGATTAACATAATAAATACAACTTATTGCGGAAAAATGAGTTATAGTCATAACAGGAGACAGATCCGAATATGGTAACCATAGCGGAACTTCAATCAGAGTTATTTGGTAAAGATATACCAACATTTGAGACGATCAAGGCCCTTTCAGCGGCCGCCAACTCGAGTGAACGAAATCGAATTGCGTTGATTCAAAGGGCCCAGGAACAGAGTTCAAATGCTCTGGCTGCGGGCATCGCTTTCTGGTTGTGCGGCCAGATGGCTCAGGCCGAAAACCTGCTCAAAAACGCAAAAGATTGCGCCCAGAAGTTTCTGGTTCTTGGTTGCCTCTATCGCCAACAGGGACACTTTGACAAAGCTATGGAACAATTTGAACTGGCCAGCAAACAGCGGGCCGAGTCGCTGACTGTGGCGATGGAAAAAGTCGAAACTCTGCGGCAGGCAGGCCAATATGATCGGGCACAGACAGAACTGAAGGCCTGCTCCAATTTTGAAAATGTAAGCGCCGAATACCATTACCAAACCGCACGTCTTATGGAAGCGATTGGAGACTACACGGAAGCCGCAGTCCAGTATGAAAAGGCTATCGATACCGATCACAATCATGCCCGGGCGGTTTTCCATCTTGCCTATTTATATGATTTACGAGGCGATGAATCCATGGCCGTTGAGCTTTACAGGCAAGCCACGACCATCTATCCGGCATATACCGCTGCGCTGCTTAATCTTGCGGTTCTGTATGAAGATCAGGGAGAATACTCCAAAGCCATGCAGTGTGTAAATTCCGTGCTGATGGCGCACCCCAATCATCCGAGAGCCAGTCTGTTTGAAAAAGACATCGAAAGCTCTCGCACCATGATCTATGACGAAGAACGTGAAAAACGCAAAGACCGTCAAAATAAAATTCTTGAAATTCCCATTTCAGACTTCGAGCTTTCGGTACGCAGCCGTAATTGTCTGAAGAAGATGAATATTACAACGCTCGGCGACCTGCTTAGAACCACCGAGGCCGAACTGCTTGCTTATAAGAATTTCGGCGAAACTTCGCTGATGGAAATCAAAAAGATTCTGGACTCCAAGAATCTGCGTCTCGGGATGGCTATCGAAGACAAATCCGCAGCCGTACTTCCTCCGGTCGAATCGGACGATGACGAGGAAGTCAATCCGGAACTGCTAACAAAGCCGGTTGACGATCTGGAATTATCGGTCCGTGCTCGCCGGGCATTAGCCAAGCTGAACGTCAAGACGTTCCATGACCTGGTCATTAAAACCGAAGCGGAATTGCTTGGCTGCAAAAACTTCGGGGTTACCAGTCTTAATGAAATCAAGGAGAAGCTGACCAACTTTGGGCTGACTCTCCGCAAGCTGGATTAGACCGCGTCGGCACGCGGCATGATTTGGAAGGCTTAGCGATTGATTAGAAACAAGCACAAGCCCGCAGTCAGCAGGAATGCACTTCTGTGGGCTTTTGTTATAGGGATGGCGTTGTTTTGCGGCTGTAAAAAACGGCATCCGATACGCCCGACTTCCGGGATGTCTGACATTCAAGACAGCTGGATGCGGGTTTTGCTCTTTGGCAATCGAACAGAATGTGTTGTCGGCGCGCCAGATGGATTTATTGTACGCAACGGCAAAGGGACCATAGAGGCTGATTTTTCCACGACTCGAAAGCCGGTAGCCATCACTTATACGGCAAACCGTTTTCAGATTGGGGGAATCCAATTAGACGGGCCATTAACCCTATATCCCAATAGCCCCTACCTGTTCTTCATTAATGACCAGGGATATCGCGGCAATCTGATTTTATCTGCAAGCAGCGAGCCCAATGGTTTTTCGGCGATTAACCGCTTGCCTTTGGAAGCTTATTTATTGGGCGTTGTCGGGGCCGAAATGTACAGCTATTGGGAACCGCAGGCGTTGCAGGCTCAGGCTGTGGCGGCTCGAACATACGCCGTTTACAACAAAAGCCGATTCGGAGTCAATCGAAGCTGGGATGTCACAACAACGCAGGCCAACCAGGTCTATCGCGGTCTATCTGCAGAGTCCGCATCGGCACGCCAGGCGGTGGAACAGACACGAGGACAGATTGCTGTTTGCCCTGATGAAACAGGCCAACTTGCGATTTTCCCGGCTTATTACAGCTCGATTTGCGGAGGCTTTACCGAAGACAGCGTGGGTGTTTTTGGGGAACACTATGAGGCATTAAGCCCGGTTCCCTGCCCTTATTGCAGAGATATCGCTCAAGACAGATTCTGGAGCTGGGGACCCGTCGAATACTCCCTGGAACAGATTCAACAAAAACTCTTTGCACGATATCCGTCGCTGGCTGAAAAACTGGAAAAAGTAGCTTCTGTTGAATGCGTTCGTTTCGGCCGGCTCAACCGAGTCCTCGGTGTCAGTATTTTAGGCAGCAACGGAAAAAAGGATTTTCTCCGCGGCGAAGACTTCCGGCTGGCATTGGATTCAAGCGGAATGAAATTAAAGAGCGCCATTTTTACAATGAAATGCCAGGGTATTGTTTATACCTTCGCTGAAGGCCGCGGTTTTGGACACGGCGTTGGGTTATGTCAAACAGGTGCCGAAAATATGGCACGGCAAGGCAAAAACTATCGCGAAATCTTACGCTGGTACTATCCCGGCTCGCAAATTCAAACGGAATAATGTATGGGATGCTTTGAGGTAATAAAAACCGACAGTCGCAGCCAGGCCCGCCTGGGAATGCTGACCACCGCACGCGGAGCGGTTCGCACGCCCGTTTTTATGCCGGTCGGTACACGCGGTGCGGTCAAAGGCATCACTCCTGCACACTTGGCTGAAACCGGTTCATCAATCATCCTGGCAAACACATATCATATGCTGATTCGCCCGGGGGTTGAAATCGTTGAATCACTGGGCGGGCTGCACACGCTGATGAACTGGAATGGTCCTATCCTGACCGACAGCGGCGGTTTTCAGGTATTTTCGCTCAGCACACTTAACCGAATTGGTGAAGACGGCGTGGAATTTGCCAGCCATATCGATGGTGCAAGACTGTATATCGACGCAAAAACAGCTACAATTGCCCAAAATCGCCTTGGCGCTGATATTATCATGTGTTTTGACGAATGCACGCCGAATCCATGCGAACCCGAGAGATTGGCAAAAGCCGTCGAGCGAACCATCCGGTGGGCAAAACAGTGCAAAGAGGCACATGGAAACCCAAAACAGCTGCTTTTTGGCATCGTTCAGGGGGGATTGGACTTGAAGCTCAGGCAGTATTGTGCCGATAACTTAATTACGATGGACTTTGACGGGTATGCCCTTGGCGGCTTAAGCGTCGGCGAAAGTCATGAGCAGATGGTGGAAACCGTCAATTTTACCGCCCCGCTGCTGCCGCAGGATAAACCTCGGTATTTGATGGGGGTTGGAATGCCGGTCGATCTGGTCGCGGCAATCCGAGCGGGTGTCGATATGTTTGATTGCGTACTGCCGACCCGAAACGGGCGAAACGCATTTGCCTTTACCAGCAATGGTCCGATTCGCCTGCGGAACACTATGTATTTAAGGGATACCTCGCCGGTTGAAGCCGAGTGTCCCTGTTACTGCTGCCGGCATTTCAGCAAAGGTACGATTCGGCATTTTTTCAATGTCGGCGAGATGCTGGGGCCGATTTTATTGTCGCTGCATAATATCGCATATTATCAGCGTTTGATGAATGAAGTACGACAGCGGATTCAGGACGGTACATTTGCCGACTGGTCTGTTGATTTCATAACGAAAAACCAGGATAATTCAAACTTAAAAGATAAGGAATAAAACAATGAGTATGACTTGGATCATTGCCGAAGCCGAAACTCCGGCCGGCACTACTGAACAAACCGTAGTTACTATGGAGCCGACTACCCCTGCCGGCGAGACGACAACCTCGACACAGCAGAACGGCGCTCCTGCCGGCGACGGTGCCGCCGCACCTCAGAAACAGGGTAATCCCATGATGAGCTTTATCCTGATGGGACTCATTTTTGTGATGATGTATTTCATGCTGTTCCGCGCCCCGAAAAAACGACAGCAGGAACACAAAAAGATGGTTGAAAACCTCAAAAAGAATGATCGGGTTCGAACCATCGGCGGAATCTTAGGCGTTGTTCTGGATGTCAGGGACGACGAAATTGTTCTAAAGGTCGATGAAGCCAACAATACCAAGATTCGGGTTGTCCCATCGGCGATCGCAACCGTTCTCAGCGAAGAAAAGAAAAATCAATAACCGAATCGGCATTCACCGTTTTTTCAGGAAACCGACTATGTACAAAGATTTGCTCTGGAAAGTAGCGTTAGTAGCGTTTTTGATTGCGGTATCGTGTATTTATGTCTATCCGCCATCGGAAAAACTAAAACAAGGCATCGACCTTGCGGGCGGCACCAGCTTGATTTATGAAATCGACGCCAGTGACCTAAAGCCTGCCGAACGCAAAGGACTTGCGGAAAAGATGATTCCGATTCTGCTGAAACGTATTGACCCGACGCATGTAGCCAATATTGTCATGCGGCCTCAGGGCGACACACGAATCGAAATTCAGCTTCCGGTTGCCAGCCGCGACACCATCAAAAAGCGTCAGGCATTTGAAGACGCGTTGCTGAAGCTGGAAAATGGAAATATCAATTTACTGCTGATCAAACGTACGCTGAGCCTCCCTGCAGAGCAGCGGGCCGCGGAACTTGCAAAATTCACCGCCGATTCACCCGAGCGGAAAGAAAAAATAGATGCCCTTACCGCCATCTATGACAGCCG
>JBHJNC010000017.1:0-2325 GCA_048497675.1 Gimesia maris | reverse complement strand
CAGGACGATGTTGCTTTGTCCGGCCTGACAGCTTCGGCAACCAATGAATTTGCCGAAGTGATACTGGGCGGCAGTATTATGATCCCGGCGGCTATTACCTTTCTTGGGCCTGAGCAGATGCAGTCGATTGTCCAAAAAGGGCTTTTTAATCTTGGGTTTGTGACGATGCCGCTGATTTTTGAAAAGATTGCATTTGGGCAGTATTTTGCATTTATGTGGTTTTTCCTGCTGTTTCTGGCGGGGCTGACCAGCTCGATATCGCTTGCCCTGCCGGCCATCGCGTTTCTGGAAGACGAGTTTAATCTGACCCGAAAGGAAGCGACGACGGTCTTTGGGACAATTACCTTTATCCTGACCCAGCCGGTTATTTTCTTTATCGGCAGTGGGGTTTTGGACGAGATGGATTTCTGGGGGACATCGGTGAGCCTGGTAGTCTTTGCGACAATCGAAGTGATTTTGTTTGGCTGGGTGTTCGGGATGGACCGTGCCTGGACGGAACTTCATCATGGCTCGGATATCCGCATTCCCGGATTCTATCGGTGGATTATCAAGTATATTACTCCGCTGATGCTGATAACGATTATTGGATTCTGGCTTTGGCAGGATTGGAAAGACAAGATGATGATGGTCGGCGTGGACCCGGCCAATAAGCCATTTGTGCTTCTGACCCGGATTGGATTGGGCGGGCTGTTTGTATTCTTGATGCTGATGGTGTGGATTGTCTGGAAAAGAAGACCGCAAGAGGAGGACCAGCAATGACCGCCGCAGGATGGGTTTTTATGCTGACAAGCTGGGGGGTTATCGGTGGACTATTTATTTATAGCCTGATTCGCACCCTGCGCAGTTCAAAATAATTAATAAATCAGGCCTATTCCTGTCATTAATAGGATGTATTGTTTTCATTTCAGGATTTGTTCCGATAAAAAAAATGTAAATTACATTAATTTTAATGCTTGACGAAATATCTATATCCTCGTTAAGATGGGTAAGACAAGGAAAATAGGTCATTAAGATGACCGTTTAACGAGGAGAGTCGGATATGAAAAAGGTAAAAGACTTATTCACCACAGGCGAGGCCGCGGATATATGCAAGGTCAGTCAGCAAACGATCATTCGGTGTTTCGATGCCGGTAAACTGGAAGGCTTTCGCGTCCCAGGTTCGAAGTTTCGGAGAATACCTCGTGAGAGTCTCATCAAATTTATGCGCGAGAATAATATTTCTCTCGCAAATCTGTCTATCGCCGGCAAAAAGAAGGTGCTGATTGTCGATGATGATATAGAAATTGTAGAACTCCTGGTTGATGTTTTAACCCGCGATGGACGATTTGAAGTACGCACTGCCTCCAGCGGATATGAAGCAGGCCTGATGACACAGCAGTTCCGTCCGGATGTGATTTTACTGGACTATATGCTGCCCGATGTCAACGGCAACATTGTCTGTCGTACGATTAAGAATAATGCGGATTTCGCCAATACACAGATTATCATCGTCAGCGGCGTAGTCAATTCGGATGAGATTGAGGATTTACTTAAGTCGGGTGCTTCGGATTTTGTAAAAAAGCCGTTTAATATTGCGGAATTAGTTGATAAAATCCTCGCTCTCTCGCCGGCATAACACATTATGAGCACACCGGAAATCAAAACATCAGTTGCTCGCCAGGTTGAGTTGATTATTCGTCAACTTAATGTCTTATCCACTCAGCCTCAGGTTGTGGCTGAGATTCTGCCATGTATTATGCAAGAGCCGTTTCAGCGCGCCCGCCTTGCGGAAATTGTTGAAGCGGATGCGGCTCTGACCGCAAGCGTGCTTGCTTTGGCGGGGCGATTGGGGATAACAGGAATCGACGGTTCTCGACCCCTGGCCGAGGTTATCGATGCGCTGCCGGCGGCATCATTGCGCGATGCAGTTTTGTCGGTGCGTGTTATTCAGGCCTTTGATGTACAAAATCCGGTGGAAGACAAACGCCCGCTTCCGCGAAGGCAGCTGGCGCTGCATGCTTTAGCGACGGCATGCTGTGCGGAACGAATCGGCGAGTTTGTTCTTGATGCATCGGAACGTAAATTGGCCTTCACCGCCGGATTACTGCATGACATTGGAAAAGCCGCCCTGGATGAGGCGATGCCTAAGAGCTTTGATCAGCTTGTATTAAATGCTCAAAAAAAGCAGGTTGGCCTGATAACGGTCGAGCAGGAACACTTGGGGCTAACGCATTCCTTGCTGGGTAAGCGTCTGGCGGAGAAATGGCTTTTGCCGGATTCGATTGCCCAATCCATCTGGCTTCATCATACGGATGCCCACATTTTGTCAGAAATGCCTTTTGGCAG
>JBHJNC010000016.1:0-4254 GCA_048497675.1 Gimesia maris | reverse complement strand
CGGCCAGCAAGGGTTCTGCCGCGTTTGAGAGGGCTTTGCAAGTGGCTCATAAGTACTGGAGGCCAAATGAATCGGCGAACATTTATCAAGCAAACAACCGCTGCTCTTGGAGCACTGAGCGCGAGTGATTATGGAGTCTTTGCGGCAACCGCTGCAAAAACCTCAGCTAAACAGGTCAGCTGTATCAGTATGCAGAAGAAGCCTCTGGCCATCGCCATGTGGGATTTCAGTTGGCTGCTGCGTCATTACGGCGGAGGCGAATTTGAAAACTGGGATAGCGTTCTGGACGGCCTTGTGGTACGCGGCTACAACGCTATTCGCGCCGATGCTTTTCCTGCACTGGTGGCCGCAGATAACGAAGGCAAAATTCAGGAAGAATACTATTTTCAGAGGGATAGCTGGAAGCCGGTTATGTGGGGCAATCAATACAGTATGCGGGCACGCCCGCGTGAGGGGCTCTTGACATTTTTGCCCAAATGCCGTGATCGAGGTATCTCTGTGGGGTTGGCCACCTGGTTCATGGGGCCGGGCGTTGAACGTGTCGAAGGGCTCGATGGTTTTGTCCGGGTTTGGGATGAAACGCTGACGCTGATTAATGACCATAAACTTATGGATAATGTGCTCTATGTCGACCTGCTGAATGAATATCCTCTGTACCACGGTTTTGAGTGGCTGAAAAAGAAGCTTGACTCGATCAAAACCGAGAGTCTCGAAAAAATTGAAAACCCTCAAAATCGTCAGCGTGAAGCAAATGAATGGGCCAAGGATGCCGGCGGCTATAATGCGGCACAGCAGGAATACTTTCGCAATTTTATGTCTGAAGCCATCTTGCAGCTGCGGGCGAAATGGCCCCAGCTGGATTTTTTTGCTTCACTGACCACCAGTCAATTACCATGGGAAAGCATTATTATTAAGGAATTTGACGCCTTGGACATCCATGTGTGGTATGCGATGAACGACAAACTTACAGGTAAAACCGGCTACTGGGAAAATATTCACGAATTGGGAAGTACCCGTAATGATAACGAACTTGAGTCTGCCCAGAAGAACCTGACGCAAAACTGGCTTGCTAATCGGGCGGTTCTTGATGTGTGGATGAGTGATCTGATGACACAGGTTGCTGCATTCGGCCGTCAATTCAATGTTCCCTACGGCAATACCGAGGGGTGGGGTCTTATCAACTGGCTTGATCACCCCTCACTCAATTGGGACATCATCAAAGAATCCGGTGAATTCTGTGCCCGGCGGGGGGCGGAACTCGGCTATCGATTTAATTGCAGCAGCAACTTTACTCATCCGCAGTTTCCCCGCCTCTGGCAGGATGTCGCATGGCATAAAAAAGTTACAGCGATCATCCGCGGGGACTAGAACCGTAAATTGAAGGGGTCAGACACCTCTTTGAGCAAGAGCGATAAGGATTCACGTTGAACACGGGACAAAAAATCGAAAATTGAAAAATGAAAATTGTAAATCTTCCCGCCCCCGCGGAAGACCAGGAATCGAGGAAAAACCATGAACAAAAACAAAAAAAAGTGTCTAACTCCCTTTAATATTTTTGGATTATTGATAGAAAAAGGAGGCTATATGGTATGGACGGTCTGCACGGCGGTTATAATGCTTATGTTGACGACAGGAATGTATAGTACAGCCATGGAATCGCAGCCGCTGCAGCAGCCGGATCGTTGGTTTTCTGCGCCGCATGTAGGGATCACGGAAATCCAGACACGGCCGGACGGTCTGACCGCGCGGTACCGCGGGACGATCGCGTATAAAAACCGCCTGGATTTTGAAAAATTGCAGTTCGCGCTGACCGTTGACCCGGAACTGCAATCCGGCAATGCGATGCAGATAGACTTTAATAAAGAACGGCGCGATTCCAGTGTCTTTGACCACCATCATCAAGGCTTCAGCAGGTTCAATCGCGGTTACGGCCTTTTGTTTTCCGCCGATGGCACAGCGGCGATCGTCAAGCTGACAGGCGAGAAGGATATTGAACGGCTGACTGAGATTCCCGAAAAGATCACATTTGGAAGTCCTGTGCAGGTGTGCATCCGCCAGCGTCAAACAGATCAAAAGCTGACCATCACAGTATCCATCGAGGGCTTCAGCAAGGACTATACCGCCGTGGACCAACTGCAGGAAGGTTATTCAGCGTCCGGTTTCTTTGGGCTGACGCTGTTCGGCGGACGCGCCGAGGCGATCCTGTCGAATATTTCGCTTGTTGGAAAAGAACAGGCCGTCAATCTGAATGAAACACCGCGTGCGGTTTCCCTGGCGGATTATTTCGAGGAATCCGGACGAAAGCTGGTGCATTGGCGCTATGACAACTGGACAAGCGATTACTATGCTGTTCGTGTGATGGATGCAAACGGATCGCTGGTAGATACGGTGCGCTATCCGATGCGCTATTGGGTTGTACCGAAGGATTTAGAAAGTAAAACGGTACAACTGCAAACCATCAATGTCGATGGCAACACAGGGGCGCCGGTGTCCGTGGAGTTGGTTGATCGCCGCCGGGCGCTTTATGTTCAGTCGCCGCAGCCGCGAATCCGAATCGCAAAGCACAACGGCAAGGCCGTCTTCTGCCGCGGGCAATCCAGCGAGCCATTCTTTATCAAGGGTTTTAATTATGTACAGCTGCGTTATGGTGACCATGCGGTGTTTGAGGCCGCAACGCCCGCCGGCCCTGCCGGCTATGACCCGCTGGATACTGAAAGTGCAATAATGCGGATCAAGCAGCACGGCTATAATACGATCCGCGTGTTTCTCTCCGGCCGCCACGAGTTCAACCCCGGCATTTCAGGTTATTACGATCATGAGGGCCTCTATGCCCCCTATATGGAGAATGTTATCGACTTTTTGCGGTGCGCGCAGCGATACGGGATATACGTGCTGCCGACGCTCTGCGACGGTGAACTGCCGCGCAGCAAGACGTACTGGACGATGATGGAGGGGGCCTTTGATGGGCTGACGCTGAAAGATATTTCTTACGATTCACATAACGCCATTTATTTTACACCGCAGGGGCATCGCGCAAGGGCGCACTACGCATCCTCCGTTGTTGCGTATATCAAAGCAAAGGCGCCGGACCTGCTGGGTGTGCTTCTGGCGTTGCAGTTTCAAAATGAGATTACGATCCGGGGCGGATGCTGGCCGTTTGACCAGAACAGCGGTACGTTCACAGGTGTTGACGGCAAGCTGTATGATATGAGCGACAATGCCCAGCGGCAGCAGCTTTTTGAGAATACGATTTTGACCTATCATCAGACAATGGCCGACGCCGTCAAAGCCATCGACCCGGAACTGCTGGTGACCGAGGGAATGTATGTCCCGCGGATTGCCGGTAAAGATTATGCGGGCGCCAATTTCGGTGTGCGGCTTCAGAGCGGCCAGACCGAGCGCTTTCCGCCGCAGGCGTCTGTGGTGCTGCGTGGTGCGGTGGATTTTGTGGATGTCCATATCTATTATGTCGAAAAAAGCATCGACCTGTCTGAAAGCTACCGGCTGGATATGATCTCGACCGGGTTTAGCGATACGCAGCGTCCGGCGATTCTGACCCAAAAACCTTTTATGATAGGGGAATTCGGCTCGTTTAAGTTTATCGCTCCAACCCCTCAGGAGGCAATGCAAGATATCCTTGCTACGCAACGCCTGGGATTGAAGGATGATGCACAGGGCTTGTTGATGTGGACATTCAATACGTCTGAACAAAGATCGCTCTGGAATGCAGTTGAACTTGGCAAGGCGTTTATGAATGAATTGTCCCAGGTTCCGCCGAAGGCATCAAAATAACGCAAACAAAGGAATACATATGGCCAAGCTTAGAACCATAGGCGAATTGGCAAAGAAAAAACGCCTTCGCGTGGCAGGCTTGATGTCCGGAACCAGCACCGACGGAGTGGATGTCGCGATTGTTGATATCTCCACCGGCTCACGGAATGTCATCGCCTTTGGGATCAAGCCCTACCCTGCTGCGGTTCGAACGGCCGTGCTGCGGCTGTGCAATCCAAAGAGCTCAAACGTTGCTGATATCTGCCACTATAATTTTCTGTTGGGACATTTATTTGCCGAAGCATTAACCGATGTCTGCAAGCAAAATAAAATCCCTTTAAGTTCAATTGACCTCATCGGCTCACACGGCCAGACCATTTATCACAATCCCGCCGGAACCAGATATGGCAAGAGCCTTATCCGCTCAACTCTCCAGATTGCCGAGCCGTCCATTATCGCTCAGCGGACAGGCATCACCACCAT
>JBHJNC010000015.1:0-5226 GCA_048497675.1 Gimesia maris | reverse complement strand
CAAGAGGCCGCAGACTGTCTCAATCTCGCTCAGACACAACGGCCGATCATTTGGGGCGTAATCCCGGAGATGCTGTCTGGGCGGTTCCGTTTTAAATCCGCTCTTAAGGACCTGAATGTCGAAACGCCTTGGGATCTGCTTGGGCAGGATTTGGGTGCGGATATTGTTCCGGCGATTGGTGATTATGCGACCGTCTATTGGGCATTGCACAAAAATCTCGGCGACACCATCGATTACGTTGATCAATCAGGCAGATTGTTTCAATTAAAAATAGTCGGCCTTCTTGATGATTCGATTTTGCAGGGCGGGCTGATTGTTGCCGACAAGCAGTTTGTAAGCCGATTTAGCGATACTCAGGGGTGGTCGGTCATTCTGATGGATGCACCCGCTTCTGATGTTGAGGTGGTGAGCCGATATCTGATGCAAACGCTGTCTTCTAACGGGGTTGAGGCCGTCAAAACTGCAGATCGCCTCAGTCGCTTCCATCGGGTTGAAAATACGTATCTTTCGATCTTTATGGCGTTAGGTTCGCTTGGCTTGATATTGGGAACCGCAGGGTTAGGTCTGGTTGTGCTTCTGAATGTCCTCGATCGTGCTGGAGAGTTGGCCATTATGCGAGCCGTCGGTTTCTCCAAAAGCATATTAATTCGTATGCTGTTCATGGAACATGTCGGCCTCCTTAGTGCCGGACTTAGCATCGGTCTTATCTCAGCCTGTGTTTCAGCGGGACCCAGGCTGTTCCTGGCCGGACAGTTTCCGTGGCGTTTCCTGATTTGTTTTGCTATAATTTTGGTGTGCAGCGGTCTCTGCTGGGTTTGGTTGTCTGCGAAAGCGGCAATTCGCGGGGATTTGCTGGAACCTTTAAGAAGAGAATAACCTTGACGACGTGGATCTTTCAGCGGTGAAGTTGAAAAACATAATCAATTATCAATGGCTTGGCTGGTTTCTGCCTCTGCTCCTGACGATTGCGGGAGGGGTTTTATATACGAATTGGATTTATGGATACCTGACATACCAGGTCCAGCCGCGGCTTCCCGGTGCGGATAATCGGCCCGCCGTATCGGCAATTGCTGACGGGGGACCGGACAAAGGCACTCTGGAGACGTTTGATGGTAAGCCTTCGTCCGTTATGGGTGATTGGCCGACATTTCGCGGCGCCGATTACGATGCTGTCAGCAAAGAAACGACCCCTTTGCTCACCCAATTTCCCGCTGAAGGCCCAAAAGAGCTTTGGCAGGTAAAACTGGGTGAAGGATATGCCGGGCCTGTCGTCTGGGAGGGGCGGGTTTATCTGATTGACTATGATATGACGAATCTTGCGGATACGATTCGGTGTTTTAGTCTTGACGACGGCAAAGAAATCTGGCGGTACTCCTATCCGGTTAAAGTTAAACGAAATCATGGCATGAGTCGTACGGTTCCTGCGGTTGCAGGGGGTTTTATCGTAACGATTGGGCCCAAATGTCACGTTGTCTGCCTGAATGCTCGAACTGGACAATTTATCTGGAGCATCGACCTGGTCAAAGAATACGGCACCACCGAGCCCCTTTGGTACGCCGGCCAATGCCCTCGTATTGAAAGCGGTCGGGCAATTATTGCTCCGGCTGGTTCGGCGATGATGATTGCTATTGAGTGTGCAACAGGTAAAGTCATCTGGAAAGCGGATAATCCGGACAAATGGAAAATGACCCATTGTTCGATTTTGCCGATTGAGTTTGCCGGAAAAAGGATATATGTCTATCCCGCCTCAGGCGGCGTGGTCGGCATCGATGCACAATCCGGACAAACCCTTTGGAAAACCGACCAATGGAAGCTGACAACAAATGTGCCTACGCCGGTCGATGTCGGAGTTGGCAAAATTTTCCTCTCCGGGGGATATAACCAGGGCAGTGCGATGCTCCAGTTAACCCAGCAGGGCGATACGATTGTCCCGAAAATACTCTATAGGCTCAAAGCGGATGTTTTTGGTGCAGACCAGCAAACCCCTATCTTTTATAAGAACTATATCTACGGGGTTCGTCCCAACAAGGAGTTTGTCTGTCTGGATTTGGATGGGAAGATTCTTTGGAGCAGTGGTGCGGCCAATAAATATGGACTGGGTCCCTATATCATTGCAGATGACAAAATTATCGTTCTAAATGACGAAGGCGTGTTGTCCCTGATTGAGGCACGGCCGGATAGACTCCGTCTTTTAACCAGTAGCCGTGTTCTGCAGGGCCACGATTGCTGGGGGCCGCTTGCATTGGTGAATGGGCGGCTGATGGTGCGTGACCTTACAACGATTTCCTGTATCGATATCGCCTCAAGATAAAATCTGTTGTCCAATGTTCTTGAGCGGTAGATATCCAAAGCCGCTAATCCGGCCGGGCAGGGGGCGGCAGCTTTATGACGGCGATCAGGTGGGCGATTGCCAATTGCCTGCGGACTGGCAGTGCTTGTGTCTGTAAAAAAACCGAAGCTTGTTTCCAAACTTCGGTTTATAGTGAATATGTTGTTACGCAGTCAGGTCGTCCCCTTCGTCGTCATCGTCTTCTTCGAATACATCCGTATCGACGGTAGGCATATCCATTTCTTCACCCTCGATTTCAACGGCTTCTTCCGGCAGATCTTCACTGTCAATATCTTCATCGACATCATCATTCGAAGAATCCTCATCGCGTTCGATATCCAGCGGCCGATTGCGGTAGTTATTAAAGGCCCGTCCTTTTTCCATCTGTTTGGCGTATTCCAGGCTGAACCGCGTCCATGGTATCGCTTCCAGCCGCGGCATTTCAATCGGGATGCCAAGTCCCTCACAAATGCCAAAAGTCCCTTCATCAATGCGCTGCAGAGCCTGATCGATTTCGACCAGAACTTTTTTGCCCTCGGCCATCAAGCCAAGGCTGAACTCCTGCTCAAAATTATCACTTCCGACATCCGCCATATGGACAGGCATGTTGGACAGTTCGCCGCCGCTCTGGAAAATATTTTCTTCCATGCACTCGACATCGCCAAGGAGTTCTTTACGTTTTTCCAGAAGCAGCTCGCGAAATTTGGCGAGCTGTTTAGGTGTCAGTTTGCCGTCTTCTTTTTTCTTTGCCATAGAATCAACCGGTTTTCCTGTACGAATAATAATACCAAATCGTTTTACGTCGGACCCAACGCCCCAACTTTTTGCCATGAACAGTATCAAAGTCTATATATCATGCGAGTAATCCATCATTGCCCTTGCCGAGAGCAACTTAAATCTGTCCCAAAAACGGGGAATTATAGGTTTTTTGAAGCAATTGGCAACAACCTTTTTTAAACAAAGTGAATTCTTTTTGAGAAGATACAGAATCTGGGAAATATTTTGATTCTAACGAAAATTTCAGGTATGATTAACCTGTAAAGAGGGCATAGAATGTCCAGTTGATTTGGTATTATTGTCGTACAAGGAAGCCGAATACTATGGAACAGAGTCAATCAAATGAGGTACTTTCCGGCAGGGTCGTCTATATCTATGCTTTGGATATCGCTTATGATCTGAATTTAGACGCGGTAGATCACCTTTTGTCGTGTCCCTTGCATGAGTATGCGATTGGCCCGAGCAAACGCAGTCCAAAGTACTATTTCTTTTATCGTCCCAAGTTTGCCCGTCTTGGTAATGAAACGGTTTTTTTATCCGGCAAATCCTATCAGCTTCAGTGGGAAGTCAAGGTTTTTGAAATCGGCGCGGTAAGCATCGAGATTTCGTTGCCCTTTAAAGATCAGACAATGTCCGAGTTAGTTCATTTTCATGACCCTGCTTTTGACGACGGAGAAACTCTTGAATCCAAGGTCCGCCAGAAAATCGAGGCCATTATAGAGGAATTGCAAAGGTACTGTGTTAATCCGACCTACAATATCGCTCAATCGGAGGCCTATACTGTTTTTTGCCTTAATACATTCCATGGTGGGCGGACATCGGAGCATTGGCTTAAAACCAACAAAAGACAAGTTGCGGCTTTATTGACAGAGGAGGAAAATCCTGAATCGTTATCGGAACAGGAGGCCGATGAGACCGTCAGCCGATATGTCAGCTATTATGATAAAGACCTGGTGGTAATTGACTGGGACGCGGCGATGATTATTGACGAGGGGGAAAGTCTGGATGATGCGCTTCATGTTATCGAGTTGGCAAACGTCCAGCTTGCTGAGTTAAGTGCCTACGACCGAATTCTGGATGAATCTCTCCAAAAAGCCTATGTCGATGTCAAAAGCGGTTCAGGCTGGCTCAAGAAAAAAGCCCGCGGACGCCTGCGGGAAATTCGGGTGGACCTGACCCGTGTCAATGATGAATTGACGAACATAACCAAGTTTTTCGGAGATTGGCACCTGGCACGCGTTTATAGCCGGCTTTTTGACTGTTTTCATTTGCCGGAATGGCATAAAATCGTTTCCGAAAAGCTGCGGACCCTTGGTGATTTATATGGCCTGCTTCAGCAGGAACGCAACAATTTCTGGATGATGATTCTGGAAACAACGATTGTATTGTTGTTTGTGTTGGACTTGCTGCTTTTGCTGCGAGGCCAGTGATTTGGCGCAATCTCTGATGAACGATATGGCATGATATAATAGAAAGGCAATCTGATGAGCGTTGAGATTACTCGAGAAACGGCGGATTTGTTTGTTGTCAAAATCAGTGGTGTTTTTACGTATGAAAATCAAAAAACAATCGAACAGGCCGGCAGTATGGAGATTAAGTCAAAGCCTGCAAATAAAATCAACGTTCTGGTTTTAGCCGAAGATTTTGCCGGATGGGGCAAAGAGGGAGATTGGGGCGATTTGACGTTCTTGTATGAATCCGACCAATATATAAATCGAGTTGCTTTGGTGACGGATGTAAAATGGCGGGATGAAATGCTGATGTTTTTTGGGGAAGGCCGCAGACAGGCGGAAATTAAATTTTTTGCGAAAGGTCATCAAGATGCTGCTCGAAAGTGGCTGCTGCAGCAGAGTTAATCGTCGGCCCATTTCCAACGCTGTTGCAATAGGTCCGCGGGACGGAACATAACCTATTTTCTATAAGTAGGTTATATTGATTTCAATGGGCTGGACTTGAGATGTTTATCTCTTTACACACAGCTGACACGGGAAAGGCAGGTCGGCATCTATTTTACTGCGGCTAAGTCGTTTTTTTATCGACATCATAGGTATTGGCGGATATCGAGACCAAAAATCAAAAAAAATGCTTGACACCCCCATAATTTATGGGATTTTTATTGC
>JBHJNC010000014.1:0-2844 GCA_048497675.1 Gimesia maris | reverse complement strand
TGAAGGAGTTTGGGTTCTGCGGTTTCCAAGACATCAGATCCGACCGCATACCGAATTTCGCCATTTTCAAAAGTGATGCTGACAGATGTGTTCTCTGAAGCATCCGTCCTGGGAACAGCGGAAGCAATCTTGTCCGGCAATTGAGCTTCAAATTGTTCGGTGGCAAAAAACTGACAAACCAGCATAAAGAAAATGATCAGCAAAAAAATCACATCGATAAATGGGGTCAGATCGAAGCTTGGCTGAGTATATGACTGGTTCAGGGAAAATCTCACTTTTCAGCCTCGACTGGAGTTTTTTGCCGGCCGGTATATTTCATTGCCGCCAGGATATCATCCGTTTTAATCAAATCCGGGTCTGCGGGCTTTTCAAGAATCAACGGATGGCTCCGCTGACGAATTACAGGGGTCGCCTCTTTTTCTGATTCGGCGGCTTTTATCTCCGAAAACCGCTCGATAATCGTCTCTACTTCCAGGGCGGCTTCGGCAGCCAAACCTTCGATTTGGGACCGGAAAAATCCATAGACAAACAAACTGGGTATCGCGATTAGAAGTCCCCAGAACGTGGTAACCAGGGCAACAGATATCGCACCGGCCAATTGCCCGGGCCGCGGCTGGCCGGCAGATATGCCAAGAAGATTAAACGCATCAATCATTCCCCAAACCGTCCCGAACAAGCCCACCATTGGAGCGACATTGCCCAGCAGGTTGCACCATTCCGCCCGCCGCAGCAGTTTCATTCCCTGCTCCTGGAGGCTTTCGGCGGCAATCTGGCTGAGCATCCCCGAAGCCGGCTGCGTCTTTTTCGACTTGACAATCGCGCTGCATACCGCCCGGCTGATCAGGTCCGTTTTCTTCCCAAAACGGGATGGTATGGAAGAAATACCATTCCGCATGGCCTCGGTAATAATATCTGAACCCATCGAAGCCGGAAGCAGTTTTTTCCGGCGGACTGTCAATGTCAAGTCCAGCCAGAAATACACCCCCATCGCAGACATCGGGATCAGTACAAACCAGACGATCGGTCCGCCCGCGACCACAAACTGACTAAAATAAGTTTGTGACAGTTCCTGCATTTCCGCCTGTGCCAATAATTCTATCATTTCACTATCCAATGCTGCACTCACTATTCGATATTTAAATACGTCCCGCCAGTCATCTCCGCAATCAACCTCAGTCGGCTGCGGTCTGCCTCAGAAGCCCAAAAACCTATCGTATTAATTGTGACATGAGGCGCGTTCTTTTTTCGGGCATTCATTAATGTTTTATAAAATGGCTCGGCGGGATTATCAGCCAAATCGAAACCATCTGTCATAAAATACACCAGCTGAACCGCCCTGCCGTTCATATCACGCAATTGCATAGCTCGTTTCAGGGCCTGGCTGGCATTGGTCTGACCGCCTAACCGGACCTGATCGATCATCTCGAAAGCTTCCGATTTGGCCTGCCCCGTTGCCGGCTTCAAGGTGCCGTCCCCGCTTTCCAAAAGTGTGTTTCCATCCATGAAGAATATCAAATAAAAAGACTGCCTGTCCTGCAGCGAGGCGATACAGTCTTTCAATTGACGCTGAATCATTCCCAGCCGCCCATACATACTGCCTGAACAGTCAACCACAAAACAGACACTGCGGGAAACCGAGCGGCTGCCGAAAAAGTCAACATCGGAATCCGAATGCTCATAAACGGTTTGCGGCGTCGAGCTGACCTCTTTATTTTCGACTGGCGATGGCGCGGAAGACACCACAGGCTCGTGCGTTTCGGGCTGCGATTCCATCCGGGGTTTTTCCGTAATCAGCGGTGCGGCAACCGGCTCGGGCGAAGATGCTATACTGACAGCACCGGCGGCGGACGCGGCCCCGGCCGGCTGCGATATCTTGACGAAAGCAAGGCCTCCCAGCGCCGCAAGGTGCACCCCTGCGGATATGCATAACGCCGTAAGACTGATTTGACCTTTCCTTGTTTTCATCGCCATCCTACCGTTGAATTCTGCCTTTAATCGGTCATTGTAACTTCCGACCAGCCGGGCTCAAAAAGATCATAGACTTCAACAACATCGCCATTATACAGACGAATACATCCTCGGGAAGCTCTTGTGCCGATGGATTCGGGGTCTTTCGTTCCATGAATCGCAAAGCCGGTACGCCCTTTGGCCGCACCTTCTATGCCATCCAAAGCAATCCAGCGAGACCCCAGGGGATAATCGGGATCTGACCCCTGATAAACACGTCCGGTATCCGGATCCGTCCAGGTCGGCTTGATCATCTTGCCGCCTTTAGCCGCAATCCATTTCCCGGAGGGGGTTTCGTGTTCAACCCGCCCTAATCCGACTCTATACTGCTTGACAAAGACGCCCTGCAAATACAAATCCAGGGTGAATGATTTTTTGCTGACTACCGCGCTAAACGGCCCATGAATGATTTTTATCGCCTGTCCGGCCTGAAGCCGTTCAGGATTCGTAATCCCGTTGATGCGTTCAATCGCCTCGTGCGGAACCTTGAACTTTCTGGCCATGATGGCCAGCACATCGCCCGGCTGAACTTTATAGACTTCGGTCAGGGTGTCGCCGGGATAAACCTTTTTGCTGAACAGCCAGACTTCCGACAACTTGGTCAATTGATTTTTCACTTCCTGGCGAACCGAGTCGCTAAGCTTCATATCAAGGACCTTATTCAGCTGATCGCGTGCGGCAATAATCTTGTCGTCTGCAATATCCTGCACGGATTGTCGAATAATCGCCGCCGCTTCAGGACTGGTCTGTGTATCCACCGCCGCATTCGCGTCTGCCGGAGTTGCTGCCGGGGCCGCGGTCACAGCTGCAGTTGGCGCGGCAGGCTGCTGCACCGGC
>JBHJNC010000013.1:0-6649 GCA_048497675.1 Gimesia maris | reverse complement strand
AATGTTGTCCAGAGGGTGGAATCAACCATGCTGACCGCCGCATCAAAAGAAACAACATAAGCATACCCCAGAAACCCGGTAATTGCCATCGCAAAGCCAACCGGCGTATTGAGTAAAAACAACACCGCCAGCAAAATGGCAATTCCCAAAATACCCGCCAGAATCGGATCTATCATCAGTTCTCTCCTCCGGCGGCCGCCTTCATTAGTTCGACAAAAAATACAAACGCCAAAAGCCCAAAGCCTGCTGCCACTCCAAACACAAACGGGTAGTAGATTATCCGCAGCGTTTCGCTGATTTCCCCATTTGCCATCAGCCTTAATGCCACCTTAGCAACCTGCCAGCAGGCAATTACCGAAAAAATCATACAGGCAAGACGATTCATCACATCCAGAATTTTCTGGACGGGCATGGGAAATAGATTGGTAACAATATCAACGGCAATATGGTCTTTTTTGCGCTGGGTATATCCGAGAGCACAAGCCACAACCAAGGCACAAAAATACCCCATTAATTCGGCGGCACCAGGAACAGGCTGTCGAAGCGGCGGCAGACGAAACACAATATCCGCACAGGTCAGGATGACCATCGCCAGCAGAAAAAAAGCGGCGATGGCCATCAATATTTTTTGAAGAAGCTGTTCAAGTTTGACAAGCAACGGCATTATTTCACCTGCTGGGATCCTTGACTGATAGGAATCAGGGCTTTGACCTCGGCAATAATCTGCTCGGCCGGCAAATTTGCGGCTTTGGCCTGCTTAATCCATTCGTCAGCATTCGGACTCAGCAGCGCATTCCACTTCGCCAATTCTTCCGGGGCAAGCGTAATGACCTCGACTTTTTGTTCGGTTTTTGACCACTCAACTGCTTCTTTGACGTGATTATCCATATACTCGCCTGTCCAGAGACACTGTTCGTCAGCCAGTTCATCAAAGACCTTTTTGACATCCTCAGGTAATGCCTCAAATTTGGCTTTGTTCATCACCACCGCAAACGGATAGATATTGGTTTCGGTCATGGTAACAAACTTGCACAATTCGGCGAACTTAAAATCTTTCATCACTTCAACGGAGGAGAAAAGACCCTCAACGACACCTTTTTGCAAGGCTTCGGGAGTCTGCGACATCGGCATACCAACCTGATTGGCGCCCCAGGCTTTCAGAATCTGAGCTGCTTCCCCGCTGGCACGCAGATTAACTCCCTTAAGGTCATCCAGCGTTCGTATGGGCTTTTTGGACATAATGTTGGCTGGGGCGGTGGTAAACATCGTCAGCACTTTAACCTGCTCAAACTCGGCCGGTTTGTATTTTTTATACAGATTCCACAGCACTTGGCTGCCCACCTTGGCGTTGGGAATGCCAATTGGCAGCGCCGTCGCATTAGTAACGATAAACCGGCCGGGCTGATAGGCCATACACAAACAGCCGATATCCGCCTGCCCGTTAATCACCCCATCCATCATTTCCTTGGCATCCAGCAGCGTTCCGCCGGGGAACGTTTGAACTTCGACTTTGCCGTTGGTACGTTTCTGGACTTCCTCTTTCCAGCGTTCCATCTGTACACAGGGGAACGTGGACGCCGGCGGGAAGTTCGCATATGTCAACTTAATGACCGTTTTTTCCGGCGCGGGGGTTTCAGGTGCCGCCGGCTGGGTTTTCTTGCAGCCAACTACAATCGCTGCCAAAGCAATCAAAGCTAAAATCTGTTTTTTCATAAATACCTCCCTGATTTAATGGACCGTTTTTATTTGATATTGCCGTCTTTATCTTTATAGAAAACCCGCTTTGCTTTGCCTTCCTGTCGCGGCAGCTCGCCGATAGGGTAAACATCGCCTTTGGGGCTAAAGCCCAGAGCCTCTTTGAGTGCCTTTTCGACCATATAGCCGGTCACGGTAAGCTCGGCTTCAACATTGATGGTTACATCCTGAACCCCATCGATGTCTTCAATGATGATCTGATAATGCGAACCAACACCCGGAATCTGCATCAGAGCCTGTTCGACCTGTTTGGGAAAGAAATTGACGCCTTTTATGATCAGCATATCGTCGCCGCGGCCGGTAATGGGATTTAGACGCAGGTGCGTCCGGCCGCAGGCACATTTGTCACGGCTCAGCACACTGGTCAAATCACCCGTCCGGAAACGAATCACCGGCAGTGCCTCACGAGTCAGTGACGTAATAACCAGCTCCCCCTGCTTGCCATCTGCGACCGGCTCTTCACTATCCGGGTCAAGTATCTCGACAATATAATGATCTTCCCAGACGTGAATACCGTTGTGGGCTTTGCAGTCCATCCCCAGCGTCCCAACACCGCCGGTTTCAGTCATTCCATAGATATCGAATACTTCGACACCCAGACCTTTTGAAATTTTCTGCTTGAGCGAATCGGAAAAAATTTCGGCCCCGAAAATCCCGATCTCGAGCTTCGGCAGCGTTTCTTTCATCTCCTGCAGGACTTCCATAATACGGATGCCGTAGCTGACAACGCCAGTTAAGACACGTGTTCCGAAATCTTTGGCCAGACGAATTTGGCGTGCGGTATTGCCGGCGCCGGCGGGAATGACAAACAATCCTGCCTCGCGTGCCCCGTGATACATCCCAAATCCGCCATTAAACAGACCGAATGACGGCGTAATTTGCGTCGGGTCTCCCGGCTTAGCGCCCGCCATCCGATAACATCGGGCCATACACTCGCCCCACTGCCGCAAATCGGATTGCGTATAGGGCATCACCACCGGCGTTCCCGTCGAACCGCTGGACATATGCATCTCAGCCAGCATCCGCGTATCGACACAGCACATCGCCAGAGGATAATGCAGTCGGAAACTTTCTTTATTCATCAGTGGCAGCTTACGGACATCTTCCAGCGTGCGGACATCTTCGGGCCTTACCCCGCGGGCATCAAACATTGCCCGAATCACGGGATTAGAAGCATAAACATGTTTCGCTGCCGCAGCGAGCCGTTCGGCCTGAAGCGAGCGAATCTGGTCCACACTGGCTGTTTCCAGCAATTGCTGAAAGTACCCGTCCGTCATGCCATCTTCCTTCCCTCGTCAAAGGCTTTGAGGTTAAGGTCTTTATATTGCGGCTTGACGCAGGAGGCCACTGCCTTATGCCACGCTTCGATCGGCAACTCCAATCCGTTGGACAAAGCCCCAAGCAGCACAACATTCGCCATACGGATATTGCCCAGCTCAATTGCTTTTTTAGATGCATCAAAGAAAATCAGCCGAGGAAACTGATCACGCAGTTTCTGCTCGACATTATCAGGGTATTTCGCCGCCCCCATCGACACCGTTACCGGCGTAATCTGTTGAGCATTTACCACACAAAGCCCCCCCTGCACAAGATAATCCGCGTAACGCAGGGCTTCGCTCTGTTCCAGCGAACAGAGCACTTGAGCGGTCCCTTTGGCAACCAGCGGACTATGAACCTGTTTACCATATCGAATTTGGCCGATAACCGAGCCGCCCCGCTGGGCCATCCCATGCACTTCATTGGTTTTGACATCAAATCCGGCATTCATCGCCGCCTGGGCAAGAATTTCACTGGCAAGCAGAATACCCTGGCCGCCGACGCCGCATAATACTACACTGGTCGTATAATCACTCATTTCACTTTTTCCTCCTGCAAGTTGACAATCGCGCCAAAAGGACAAACCTGCTGACAGAGACTGCAGCCATAACAAAGATTTTCATTAATGACCGGCTTTTTACCGGCTCCATCGATGGCTGGACAGCCAAGCTTAAGACACATTTTACAGTTCTTACAGAGTTCTTCGGTAATCCGCCGTGTACCGCCGACGCGTTTGCCTTCGGCCAGCGGACAGGGAGCCTTTGAAATAATCAGCGAGGGTTCATCAATCTCCAATTCCTGCGAGATGATCTCCTGCGTCTTTTTGCTGTGATACGGATTAATCGTAAAGATGCGTTTAATCCCGCAGGCCCTGCCTATGGCTTCTATTGACGCCTCAACAGTCGTTTCTCCCATCAGTGTTTTGCCCGTGCCGGGGTGATCCTGATGACCGGTCATTGCGGTAGTGCGATTATCAACGACGATAATCGTTGACTTTCCCTTGTTATAGGCGATATCAAGTAGACCGGTGATACCCGAATGGAAGAATGTCGAATCGCCGACCATGCCGACGATTTTGCGTTTTTCGCCCGCCTTATCCAGCCCCTGCGCCATTGAAATACCGCCGCCCATGCAGAGAATGATGTCCAGCCGGCTAAGGGGTTTAAATGTCCCTAAGCTGTAACAGCCGATATCGCCGGTCACAACGACATCATGTTTGCCCAATGCCGAGAACACGCCGCGATGCGGACAGCCCGGACAGAGCACCGGCGGCCGTGCAGGAAGTTCATTGGCATATTTCGGTTCGGCAATCTTGGCGACCGCTTTGCCTTCCATTTTCGCACGGCATGCTGCCAGCGTCGTAACTGAATGCTCACCGATATTCGGAATAACGTCATGCCCCTGACAGGCGATGCCTAAGGCCTTAATATGTTCTTCGAGGAAATCATCCAGTTCCTCGACAACCAGCACTTTCTTGACCCCTGCAGCGAACTGCTTGATTATTGCATCCGGGAATGGATACGCCATCCCAATCTTAAGGACAGACGCTTCCGGCCAGACCTCCTTGACATACTGATAGGCAATGCTGCTGGTGATTATGCCCAGCGACTTATCCTGCCATTCGATGCGGTTGGCTACACAGCTTGTACCGAATGCCGCAAGTTCGTGGAGCCGTTTTTCGACCTGCTGCCGCATGGGACGCGCCCACAGCGGAACCGGCACGAAGCGGGCAGGGTTCTTTTCCAGACCAATGGCCTTGGGATTCGTCTGGCGGTCTTCGAGTGTCACAATGCTGCGTGAGTGGCTAACCCTGGTGGTCGTCCGCAGAATGATCGGCGTATGGAACTGCTCGGAAATAGCAATCCCCAGCTTGACAAAGTCCTTGGCTTCCTGACTGTCCGACGGCTCTAAGATGGGTATCTTGGCAAACCGCGCGTAATGCCGGGTATCCTGCTCATTTTGTGATGAATGCATCCCCGGGTCGTCGGCAACCACGATAACCATGCCGCCTTCAACGCCCAAATAGCTCAGCGTCATCAGCGGGTCAGCCGCAACATTAAGCCCGACATGCTTCATCGTAACAATGGATCGAGCTCCGGCGCACGCCGCCGCCGCTGCAACCTCAAAGGCCACCTTTTCGTTCGGAGACCATTCAAGATAAATATCCGACTTGTATTGAACTGTATTTTCCAGAATTTCCGTCGATGGGGTACCGGGATAACCCGTCGCCACCGTTACGCCCGCCTCATATGCGCCGCGAGCGATGGCTTGATTGCCGCTCAAAAGATGACTCAATGCAACACCTCCAAAAAAATAATCTTTAACAAAATAAGATACAATCTTACCACAATGTCCTGATCGGACATGGTATCTTAGCAAAAATCTAAAAAATTGAAACAATAATCCCCCTTTTTGACAGAGCTGTTTTTAAGTTTTTTCAATACCTGCCAAATTAAAGGTATCAGATGAAAATATCCCCAATATCCCTCCGCATAATGTTCAATATAATACAGATTCGTGGATTCCTTACACCGAATCTGAAATACGAACTAGCGATAAACAGTATGCGTAAATTTGATATGAAACTGGAGCAATATTATATGAATCTGGTATTATTTATCTACTATGCCTTTTTTTTAATATTTTTGCCTGGATGCTCGGAGAATCCCAAGCAATTCACACTTCAAGAGCAATCCCCCACGGCACAGGAGACATTACCGATGGATAAAACCCCAAACGAACTCACCGATTCTGAATGGAAACAGAAACTAACACCCATGCAATACAATATACTGATTAAAAAAGGTACAGAACGCCCGTTTACTGGAAAGTATTATGTAAAGCCCAGCATAGACGGAACATATGTCTGTGCAGGCTGCGGAAACGTGATTTTTAATACTGATACGCAGTTCAACTCCCATTGCGGATGGCCAAGCTTCACAGAAGCCGTATCCGGAAGCATAGTTGAACAAAGGGATACAAGTCATGGAATGATCCGTACCGAGGTAATCTGCGCGAAATGCGGCGGCCATCTTGGCCATGTTTTCGATGATGGGCCGGGTCCAACGGGTCTAAGATACTGCATCAATTCGGCAGCAATGGAGCTATCCAAAGAAGGAAAGACATCGAAATAACGCCACTTCAGGACAAAAAAAGAAGAAAATAATAATTTTCACAATTTGCAAATTTTTATTTTGACAAATCGTAAAATTCAGATACTATTTATGATAGAACAATGCCGTGTCAAGTTCCCTCGGGGCACGGATTAATTGAAACAACGAGGGGTTTGTAATGTGGTTCCTAGTGGGCCAAGGAGATCAATGTGAGTAGCGGTACAGTAAAGTGGTTTAATGAGAAAAAAGGGTTTGGTTTTATCACACCGGACGATGGAGGCGAAGACCTGTTTGTCCATTACAGCAATCTGGAAGTCGATGGCTTCCGTACGTTGCGCGATGGCCAGAAAGTTCAATTCGAACCTGCCAAAGGTCGCAAGGGCATGGAAGCGACCAAAGTTCGTCCCAGCTAAATTTGGAATTTGACGCTTTGCGAAAAACTCCCACGGGCCTGTGAAAGAACA
>JBHJNC010000012.1:0-3098 GCA_048497675.1 Gimesia maris | reverse complement strand
AAAATAAGGCTTTTAGGTAGGTAAATCAGGATTCAGGACAAGGTAAAGATACTAAAGCAAAACAGTTGATTTTGCCGATAAAGTAGATATGATTTATAACGTACTATCGAATACACGAAGGGAGTCGAATATGACGACGATGTTAAAAATAGCGGTCTTGGCGGCTGTAATCATGGTTGTTGGCTGTGCACCGGAGCAAAAGCCCGTCGGTCCGGATACCGAAGAGTCTTTGCTGCTGCAGATTAACCAGACATTTGAAAACCCGGATGCTCATTATAAGCTGGCCAAGCTCTATCATAATCAGAAACAATGGGTTAAAGCCGAGTATGAGTATAATATCGCCATCGGGTTTGCTCCGCTCAATAAATGGCCGGAAGCAGGCCTGGTCAGGATGTATAGAGACTGGGGTCGTCCTGAAAATGCTCAGGCTGCCCTGAATAAAGCGATGTATTCCTGTATGACAGATGAGGAATTGATCATGCTGGCAAAGGCCCTCCAAAGGGAAGGCTTGGTTCAGGAACCTCAGGCCTGCTACGAATATGCGTTGACGGTTGCCAAGAATAAAGGCGGGATTTATAAGGAAATGGGCTTTTACTATCTGACCATTGGCGACAAGGTGCGGGCAGAGGATGCGTTCCGCAAGAGCCTGGAAATTCGTCCTTATCAGCCCGATGTTTCAGCAGAGCTGGGCCGGATGGGCGTTAAAGTCGTTGCCCCGGAAATCGTTCACCAGGGACCGGCTGAACCGAATTCAGTGAATGCCCAGTATGAAGAAGATGTGATTAAGAAGAAATAAATTTTAAAGCCGATTCAGGCGGGCCTTTGCAGCCCGCCTTTTTTTATGGACAAACAGAAAGATCAATTTATTTCCGCTCGCGAGGTTGCGGCGCAGGCACTGCGCGACTTGGATTTTCAAAAGCACGATATTGCATCGCGGCTCGACCGGCTGATGGATAAAACCAATCAGCGGGCGCGGGCGACGGATTTGGTTTTTGGGGTGATTCGCAATCTGTCGGCAATAGATTTAATCCTTCGTACCTGTGCTGATATGAAGCATCATCGTACAGATAAAACCGTGCTTGCGGTGCTGCGGATTGGAACCTATGAACTGGTCTATGTTTCGCAAACGCCGGATTATGCGGTCGTAAATGACGCAGTCGCTCTGGCTTCCCAGTTTTCCCGCAAGGCCGGCGGGTTCGTCAATGCGGTGCTGCGGAATGTCCAGCGGGCCATTGTCAGCCGAAATATTGATTTATCGGGTCGGCCGCTGCAAAGGATATTGCCCATCGATAATCAGCATGGTTGTCTTTTCAACGCTGATATTTTGCCGAGTCCGGAAAAAGGGTTGGCGGAATTTTTGGCGGCGGCGTTGTCCCTGCCGAGCTGGCTTGTCCAGCAGTGGCTTATAGAATTTGGGCCTGAAAAGACAAAATCGGTCTGTATTGCCTGCAATCGCCATCCAAGTGTTCTGCTTCGGCCCAATCGACTTAAGATAACTGTCGATCAGCTTGCTGAACGGCTTGGTTCTGATGGGGTTGAGGTTGAGGAGTTGGCAGATAAAACCGGACTTAAGCTTGCGGAGGCGCTGAACCTATCTCGGCTCACAGCGTTTCGCGAGGGGTTGTTTTATGTGCAGGATCAGGCGGCTTTTGATGCGATCAATATCCTGCCGGTTCGGGACAATATGACCATATTGGATTTATGTGCTGCTCCGGGCACAAAAACCGCTGCGATTGCGATGAAGATGAACAATACCGGAACGGTTTATGCGACAGATATCGACAAAAACCGTTTGCAAAAAGTTATCGACAACAGCCGAAGGCTTGGGCTCAATAATATTCAGGTGATTGAGCCGCGTGATTTAGACCTATTTCAGAAGCAGAAACCACGGCTTGATGCTGTGATTGCAGATGTGCCCTGCTCAAATACAGGTGTTTTGGCTCGGCGGGTCGAAGCCCGCTGGCGGCTGGAGCAAAAAGCAATTCAGGCGCTGGTTAAGACCCAGCGAGAGATTCTCAATAAAGCACTTTCATTAGCTGCTCCTGGCGGGGCGGTGTTGTATTCAACCTGCAGTATTTTGGCCGACGAGAACCAGAATCTGGTTCGGTCAGTTTTATCACAGTTTCCATCGGCAAAGGTGAAGAACGAATGTTTGACGCTGCCAAAGATTCAGACTGAGGCCGAAATTGACCATGATGGCGGGTATGCGGCGTTGATAACCTGTTAAATCAAAGCAAATTTCACTCCTGTTCGACAGTTTTAAAATACCGCCAAGACGTTGGTTTTGTATTGACGCCAGAAAGGCTTCACGATAGGATTGCTGCCTGTCGATGAATTGTCCTATATGTCATCATAGTTTAGTGGCGATGAAGTTTCAGTATCTGCCGTTCTGGGCATGCAGGCAGTGCCAGGGAATCTGGGTAGAGGCGAAAATGCTGCGCCATTTAGCCACGCGTCTGGCAGCGGAAAACGATATCAAGCCACACAGGCCCATGGGTACCGCTCGTAAAATTGTAAAGCCTATCAGCAAAGATGAGCCGATGCGATTATGCCCGCAATGCCAGGCCGGGATGAAAAAAGTTAATTATGCCTATGATTCCAATGTATTTGTAGACCGGTGTGACGCTTGTAACGCGTTATGGCTGGACAAAGGGGAAATAGAACAACTGGCCGCATGTCACCAGATTGATGAAAAGGCTGAACTGCTCGGCAGGGAGTTGGCAAAAGAAACGAACGATGCAGAAGAAGCGCAGTATGTGCAGATCATTATTATGGCCATATATGTGCTGGCGCGGTTTTTCTTAAAGTTTTAAGCTGTTTTAGCCAGGATATACTTATAAACGCAATCCGCCGGAGTCCAATAACTCTTTTATCTTTTCCCAGGTAAACATAACCAGATAAATTAAGGCAATGGTCAGCAGGATTGTTAACGCCGTCGTTATCACGGTTACCACAATTTTTGTTTTGAGACTGTATCGCGGGTTGTACCACACTACTGGTAACGCAAAGGGTCCGCCGGTCAAAAGGGCGACAATGACGCCCGGCGTGGTATAGTACCATTTGACGGCTGGCTTTACAGGATGCGGCGCTGGTGTTGG
>JBHJNC010000011.1:0-4393 GCA_048497675.1 Gimesia maris | reverse complement strand
ATATCAACTTATTTATGAGGAATTATGTCAGAAAATAACCTCCGGTGAATACAAGCCGGGAGGAAAATTGCCCACCGAAGCCCAACTCAGCAAGACCCATAAGGTATCTCGGCCCACCGTCGCCAAGGCGCTCAAAGAACTGAAAAATACCGGCTTGATTTACCGGGTAAAGGGATCAGGCTCTTATGTCACCGAAAGCCGGAGCAGTCAAATTTCTTTATGTTTTATGGTACGCAACGACGCCTTTGCCGTCGAATCGCAGTTTTACCCCAGTATCTTTAATTATATGGTCCCGTTTGTGTCCAAATACGCGGGCATCAACGGCATGAGCCTGACACTGGCGAATTGTGCATCTTCCCGGCCGGAGGATATCACCCGAGAGCTTATCCGTCATTGCGACGATATTATCCGGCAGCGTGTCAAGGGGGTTTTTTTTCTGCCGTTTGAGGGCAGCAACCAGCATGTCAACCAGTTGGTGGCGGAACGGCTGGAAGCCGCAGATATCAGGATCGTGCTTTTGGACCGCGATCTGGTGGAAGAATTTGGCCAGAGAAGCAAATACGATATTATCGGGATTGGCAATATCGTGGCGGCATACCGGTTAACCCGCCATCTCCTGGATCATGGCTGCGGCAAAATCATATTCTTGTCGGATAACATCCGGTCCAGCGTGGTACAAGACCGATTGTACGGCTACCAGAAGGCCCTGGCGGAAAGAAAAATGAGGGAGTATCACCACAACGTCACTTTCACAAATCTCAGCGATACGGAGGCTCAAGAAGAGTTGCGGCGGCTGGACGGCGACGCCTTGGTGTGTGTCAACGACACCTTGGCATGCCGTATTTTGAAAATCTGCTCCCAATTAAAACTCGCGGTTCCCGGAAAGATCAAAGTGGCGGGTTTTGACGACCTGTCCCCGGCGGCGCACACGCACCCCCCCCTGACCACCATCCGTCAGCCGGTAAATTTTCTGGCGGAAGAGGCGATCCGGGCCATGATCACCCGGATTAACGCCCCCGAGATGCCCGCCCGAGATATCTTGCTGCGGGGGGATTTGATTATCCGGCAGTCGTGCGGCTGCCGCACCTGACAGGGAAAAGGGGCAAACCCAAACCTGTTCGGCCCGGGATTTGCTCTGTAGAAAAGTTGAAGTTATGTGTCGCCCCCCACGTCACCGCCTGCGCGAGGACAGGCACTACGCGGGGGCATTTGGGCAAGGCACCCACAAGCTGCGATTGAAGGTGCCACCCGACAATTATTTCGAAACAGGATACTTCGGCTACCTTAAAAAGAGGGATAGCATAAAAAATTAAAAATCAATTAGTTGGCGGGTGGCCTGTTTACACTTGTGTAAACAGGGTTTGATGGAAGCAGGACACCAGTGGCATTTCCCTTTAGGTAAACCGGGAACAGTCACTAATGGCGGTTGCTTAAGGATTTTGGGACAACAATATCCCTGCTCGACAACTTGAATGCGTAAAAGAAAATTCACGCGATTTGTCGATAACTGTAGTGAATACTTCTGGTTATACGTATTTCGTCAATTTATGAAAAAAGTCTTTAATCGTTTTTGAAAGTCTTAAGCAACCGCCATTCGTGCCTGTCCCTATTTATCAAACTTTATCTGCAACGTCTCGGCAACACCATCGCACCCGCCGCCAAAAGCACTATCGTCGCCGGTTCCGGGACGAGAACAATATCACCAATGCCTCTGGGGGCAAGGATGTAGCCGTCCCCCTCCAGGTTAGGCAGTACAATCCCTGTTATATTCACCGGGCCGGTCGGAATGGACTGGCCGACAAGGTTTAAATCCGCCGTTGCGATTCTCACAATCGTATAAACGCCGTCGAGTGAGTAACTGCTCTCGCCCGCAAAAGTCCCTTCACTTAGAAATGAGACGTTGTTAAGGCAAACCAGATTGCTTTCGAAGGACTCAGCGATGTCGGAAGGCAGGACAGAGACAGCATTGGTCAAAAGCGGGGCCGTCGAAGTTCGGCCGCTGACGGCAAAACCGGCTACAGAACCGCCAGAAGTCAATACCAGTGCGCCGCCAACTTGTGCGGTATAGCCTTCGATTCCGACAATATCGCCCGTACCAAATCCGGTCAGGACGGCATCAATTTCGGCATTGGTACCGTAGATGGTCATCGCACGGGTCAGGTCGCGAACCTGAAAACTCTTGTAACCAGCATCGGGAACTAAATCGGTTACCGACAAAATAACCACCGCATCGCTGGTGGCATGGCCGCCTTCAGGAAGCATGGCGATTTCGGCAATAGTGCTGGCGCAAGCAAAATATGAGATTACATTCAACGCTGCGATTGATAATACGACTTTGGCTTTCATCTTACTCTCCTCTCTCTTAAATCCGTTCACCAATTGTATACAAATACATGTTTTTAGTAATGCTTTGTCTTCTTCTCCATTCTGCCATCGAATTGCTGCATTTGCCTCATCCAGAAGTAGGAGTATTGTACCAAATCAAACTCCGGTCGGGCAAGAATAATTTAGGCAATTTATTGTATTTCGAAGATTGCCTCGAATGTGATTTGCGGAAAATGACGCAGATAAATCCGTCGTGAGATGACAGATGATTTGTGCTGGCCGATTGCCTTGCGATGATAGCGGAAAAATGTATAATCGCTGAAATATGGAACGGCACATTCTACATGTCGATATGGATGCGTTCTATGCATCCGTTGAGGTTTTAGACAACCCCGCTCTGGCCGGCAAGCCCGTATTGGTCGGCGGAAGTCCCAAAGATCGCGGGGTTGTGGCGGCCTGTTCCTATGAATCCCGCACATTCGGCGTCCATTCGGCCATGCCGATGAGCCGGGCTATGCGGCTCTGCCCGCAGGCGATTGTCCTGCCGGTGCGGATGAGCCGCTATGCGGAGGTCTCCCGGCACATCCAGCAGATTTTCCTCCAGTACACCCCGGATGTTGAACCTCTGTCGCTGGATGAGGCGTTTCTGGATGTGACAGGCTGTATCGGTCTATTCGGCAGCGCAGAAACCATCGGCAGACACATTAAACAGGATATCAAGGAGAAGATTGGCCTTACCGCCTCGGTGGGTGTCGCCCCTAATAAATTCCTGGCCAAACTGGCCTCGGATTTACAAAAGCCGGACGGTTTTGTTGTTATTCCACCAGAAAACATCCAGCAGATTCTTGACCCGATGCCGGTATCTAAAATCTGGGGGATTGGCAAAGTGACCACCCAGGAACTACAGCGGGTCGGCATTAAGACGGTTTTTGAGCTTAGAACGGCTCCACGTTATACCCTGTCGATGGTTTTCGGCAACCAGGCAGATGACATCCTTCAACTGGCTCAGGGCATCGATGACCGCCCCGTCGAGCCGTACACCAAGGCCAAGAGCATTTCGGCGGAAGAAACCTTTCCTGTCGATATTCAGGATAAAGAGGTGCTTTTGGGTATTTTGCTGCACCAGGTTGAAGAAGTCTCCCAGCGGCTCCGCGCTGAAAAACTGAATGCCCGGACAATCACGCTTAAAATCCGCTACGGGGATTTTAAGACGATTACCCGCAGCTTCACATTGGATAAACCCACCAACATCACCAAAACCCTGTTCCAGGAGGCCAGCGGACTGCTGGCCGAATGGCATAAAAAATCCGCCGGGCCGCTGCGGCTTTTAGGATTTGGAACTTCCGGATTATCCATTGAAGGCATAGGGCAGCAATTGCTGTTTTGTGACCCGGAGGAAGAAAAACAAAAGAAAGTCGATGCGGCGTTTGACAAAATCCGTGAAAAATACGGCGACGGCTCCGTGCGACGGGGACCTTAAGACAGAGGGCAGTATCCGGCTTTACATTTGAATTTTTCTTGCGGAATTGCAATTCTTTATTGCGCCGCTCCTTGCCGTTTTAACTCTCTCTGCATCGCCCGAAATTCCGAGTCCAGCAATTTTGCCATGCCTTCCTGAGCGGCTTTCTGTTCGGCTTTTAAACTCTGTATAATTTGAAGCAGATGTTTGTCTGGTTCCGACGATTCCAGCGTCTTTATTGCCCTGGAAACAGATTTATATTTTTCACTGAAAGCCTTGTATTTTTTTGACTTGGCCGGATGCTTTAAAACCCGCCCTAAGACCAGATTGTATTCCCTGGTTGACAGGGGGATGCATTGATAGGTCATGTTATTGCTCGTATGATTGAACCTGGCATTTCTCATTTAAAACAAATACCTCTGTGTCATCTGCGGGAAAAAGCCGTTTTTACGCAGCAGCTCCAGATAGTCGTCTTTGGTAATCCGGTCAAAGTCGGCCAGTTTGGCAGTTAGTTCAGTGTTCCAATAGTCATCATAATCCAGTGCCCGCGGGTCGAGATTATGAAACAAAAGCGGTCCGGAGGCAGAGACGATATTGCCCTGCGGGTCG
>JBHJNC010000010.1:0-8883 GCA_048497675.1 Gimesia maris | reverse complement strand
CTTAATAGCATTGCCTGGCTCAGTTTTGATGGAAATGATGATGAAGTATCTATATCAGAAAACGGAGTGATTTGCCAGCTGACTTATAATGATGTAGATGAATATGATTTATCGATGTCCGACAACGGACATTTGGCTTGGAATTCATGGCATGACTCCGGGCACTATGGTTACTATTATGACGGGTCGCATATTTGGCAAATGACCGTTGGCGACTATGACAGCCATGTATGCGGTATTTCGGAAAAAGGGGTATTATATTATGTTAATGAGGATTATTCTGAATTAAATAAGGTGGTGTTTTTTGATGGAATAAATGAGACGGTATTATTTCAATCAAATTATAATGATGGTATTTTCGGCGCTTCGATGGGGGGCAATTCTATCTCATGGATTGGAAGGGTAGAGGTAGAGCCTTACAAATTGTATTTTCTTAAAGGCGAAGAATTGCTTTCTTGGTCGCCAGGCTCATGGTCAGATTTTAATGCGACAACCGCTGTGTGGGGGAATCGCCTGATATGGCCCATCGAAGGAAACTATTACTTTGGCGAACAGGACAGTCCTGCCTGCGTTAAGCTGCTTAAAATGGATGGAAACGGCGATTGTCAAGTGAACTTGCAGGATTTTATTATTTTTGCGTCAGAATGGCTGGATTGCGGTTACAGTGATCCGAGTGCCTGTCAACAATGAGCCCCCAAAATATTTAGAAGACAATAATTGCCACGGATCATTAAAAGTGATAGGAGTAAAAAGGCTCGCACGGGACATACACAATTAAAAAATCAAACAGTAAAATGAGAAATTTATTGGAATGCCGCAAGCGGCATGGAATTTTGTCCGAAGCTGGAAGCTTCGGCTACCTTGGGCGAACACACAGGGTCGCCCCTACGGTGCGGGCGGGTGCGGGGTAATAAAAAAACACCGCCAAACGTAGTTTGACGGTGGCACAAAGTCGTATAATAAAAAAGGGCAGGTTTGAAACCTGCCCCTACGTTTGGTAAATTCAAAATGGCCGGTTAATGGGCATTGCCTTGCATCAGAGCGATGATTTTGTCTAATTCGTTGGGCGATTGCACCGGCGGGTGCCGGGCAATGAAAAACCACCGCTAAACAGAGTTTAACGGTGGCACGGAGTCAAACAAGACACAAGGGCAAGGGTTCTTAAGTCTATGGTTCTTTGGCCAGTTCATAGAGGCCGTGGCCGCTGTCACGGATTTTGCCCATACGGCGCAATTCATTCCAGACTTCCTGGGGGTATTGGTCGGGCGGGCGGATTGCGAAAACGCCTGTCTTGCCGCCGGAAAATGGCCCGCGTCCGAGGCGTGAATCTTCGTCCAGGGCGGTCAGTTTGAGCCGCTTTTTGAACGCTTTCAATGCGCTTTTTAGCACTTCGGGCGGTATCGCCGGATTTTGCTGCTGCGGATTTTCGGTCATCGTATGCCTTTCGGGTTCCTCTAAAAATTCATTTTGGCGGGCAAACGAATCTTTTTGCCCCCAGCTTCGTCAGACAAAAGCCGCTTTATTATTCAAATAAAGCTGATTTGTCTTCCTTGCCGGAGAACAAAAATCTTCTATTTGCCGCTCAAAAGCAATTATTAGAGCCACCCTTATGTTTTCATTAATGCGATAATTTTATCGAGTTCATTGGGCGACTGCACCGGCGGGTTGGCGAATGGTCCCTGTTTTTTGCTGTGGTAGTTGACTGTCGCATCCGGGTCTTTGAGGACGTGGCCGGTCAGGACGCAGGCGATGCGGGCATTTTTGTCAATTGTGCCGTCGGCCAGCAGGTATTTGAGTCCGGCGATGGTGGCCGCGGAGGCCGGTTCGCAGCCGATGCCGAATTTGCCGATTTGCGCCTTGGCATCCAGAATCTCCGCATCGGTAACCGAACGGACCACGCCATTGCAGACATCGAGGGCCCGCAGGCATTTCTTCAAATTCACGGGGCGGGAAATTTCGATGGCTGAGGCAATGGTATGCGGCTTGTAGCCGGCACTGTCGAGCTTGGCATAATACTGGTCGATTTTGGCATCGTCGGTGCTGCCGCCGTTCCAGCGGAGTTTGTGGTCGTTGACCAGTTCGGTCAGCGTGTTGGCGCCGGCGGCGTTGATGATGGCCAGACGCGGCACGCGGTCAATCAGCCCCAGTTCCTTGAGTTCCATAAAGGCCTTGCCGAAGGAACTGGAGTTGCCGAGGTTGCCGCCGGGGACGACGATCCAGTCGGGCACCTGCCAGTTGAGGGCTTCGATGATGCGGAACATAATGGTCTTTTGGCCTTCGAGGCGGAACGGGTTAAGCGAGTTGACCAGGTAGATATTCATCTGGCGGCAGACATCCTGCACCTGCCGCATACAGTCGTCGAAGTCGCCCTGAATCTGGATGGTGTAGGCGCCGTAGTCCATCGCCTGGCTGAGTTTGCCGTAGGCGATTTTGCCGGCGCCGATAAAGACGGTGGCTTTCAGGCCGGTCGCCTGGGCATATAGGGCCATCGAGGCGGAGGTGTTGCCGGTCGAGGCACAGGCGCTGGAGACGGCCTTGACCATTTTGGCGTGGGAGAACGCCGCGGTCATGCCGTTGTCCTTGAACGAGCCGGAGGGGTTCATGCCTTCGTATTGCAGAAAGAGATTGCTGGGATTAACGCCCAGCTCGGCGGCCAGGCCGCAGGCCTGCTGGAGGATGGTCTGGCCCTCGCCGACGGAGACTTTGCAGTCATCCGGGCAGAAATTCAGCATCTCGCGGAATCGCCACACGCCGGAAAAGTCCAGCCGATTGAGGCGGGTCGCCCAGCGTTTGCCGAAATCCGACAGCTTGCCGGGGACTTCGACTTTGTTCCAGTCGTAGCGGATATCCAGCAGGTCGCCGCATTGGGGGCATTCAAACAGCGTCTGCATGACATCGAACGTCGCCCCGCATTTGGGGTTGATACATTTTTGATAAGCGGCCATGGGCTTGCTCATTGTAACTCCAATAGAATTATGTATTGCGTTTGTTCAATTTTTCCACCAGGGCCGGCAGGTCGGCGATAGCTTTAATTTCGAGCAGGCCGGCGGGGATTTTTTTATGACGATTTGCGGGAATACGCTTAAAGACCGGTATCATCCCGGCGGCGGTTGCACCTTTGACATCGGTATCGAGGCGGTCGCCGATAAAGAGCGTCTTTGCGGGCGCTGCGGCAATCTGTTCGGCGGCTACGTGAAAGATGCGCGGGTCGGGCTTGCGGAATGGATAATCGCAGGTATAGAGCTGGACGGGGAAGAAGTCCTTGATGCCGACCTGTGCCAGATGCCGCTGGAGGCTGTCTTTGTTGACGAAGGTGTTCGACAGAATGCCCATCTTCAGGCCCATCGCTTTAAGCCGGGTCAGCGTCTCAATCAATCCCGGCTCGGTGAACGCCTCGCGGCTGAGCGGCTCATACCAGACCCAGTTCAGTTCTTTGTATTGTTCGTCAGTGAGCGTGAAACGGTAGCGTTTGCCGTAGGCTTTGAGCAGTTCCAGCGAATCGAAATCGTCGCCGGTTATCCACGAGCGGAGCAGGTGGACATACAGCCCTAAGAAATGTTTCAGCCGATACCGCCAAAACGGCGGCACCGGCTGTTGGTTCGCTTTTAACCATTGATAGCTGCTTTGGGCGGACAGGGCAAAAAGACGCCCGGTTCGCAGTCTGCCGAACTCGAGCAGGGTCTGGCCCAGGTCAAACAGAATGGCCTCGACTTGACACCCTGACAAGATTACCTCCGAGGAGGCAGTTTGTTGCCAAAGAGTTCTTTGCACCATTTTTCCATTTCGTCATCGGAAATCGCGGAAATCCGGTCAACCTGGTACTCGGCGTCAATTTTATCCTTAATCGCCAACACATTGGGATCATGTTTTGGAATGTCGATGACATACCGCTCTTCAATCCAGTGCTTGATGCCGGCGGCGCCAGATTTGTCGGTAATCGCAACGCCAACAGGCCGTTTGAGCAGTTTGAGGGTGTCGAAGCAGTTGTAAATCTCTTCGTTTTTGAGCAAGCCGTCAGCGTGGATGCCCGCGCGGGTGACATTGAAGTCGCGTCCAACCAACGGATAGTTGGCCGGCAGATTGAAGCCCAATTCCTTGTTGGCGTAGTTGGCCAGTTCGGTAATCGCGGCGTAGTTGACCTTGGGGTTGGTCCCGCGCAGCTGAGCGTGTTCGATAATCAGGGCTTCGAGCGGTGGATTGCCCGTTCGCTCGCCGACACCGAACATCGAGGTATTGGCGGCTTTGCAGCCGTAGAGCCACGCAGCCATCGCATTGACTTCCACCTTGTGCAAGTCGTTGTGGCCGTGCCATTCGAGGCATTCGCCGGGGACGCCGAGTTGACGGAGGGCATAGACCATTTTCGGTATGCCCCGCGGTATGGCCGCATTGGGGAACGGCACGCCGAAGCCCAGCGTGTCGCATAGACGAATCTTGACGGGGGTTTTATACTGCTGCGACAATTTCATCAATTCAGCGGCAAACGGCAGGATAAAGCCGTCGAAATCGGCGCGGGTGATATCTTCGAGATGGCAGCGGGGCCGAATGCCGGTGTCCAGCGCGGCCTTGACGATATCCAGATACGCCTGCAGAGCCTGCGAGCGGGTCTTCTTGAGCTTCAGGAAGATATGATAGTCGCTTGCGCTGGTCAGAATGCCGGTTTCGGCCAGTCCGAGTTCTTTGACAATTTTAAAGTCCGCGATGGATGCGCGAATCCAGCCGGTGACTTCCGGGAATTTATATCCGCGTTCACGGCACAGTTCCACCGCGCGGCGGTCTTTGTCCGTGTAGAGGAAAAATTCACTCTGCCGAATCAGGCCTGTATCGCCGTCGATCTGGTGAAAGAAGTCGAAAATTTTCAGAACCTGTTCAGGCGTATAAGGGGCTCTTGCCTGCTGGCCGTCGCGGAAAGTGGTATCGGTGATCCAGATATCGTCCGGATTTTCCATCGGGACAGAATCAGCATCAAATGGAACTTTTGGGAATTCTGAGTAGGGGAATACGTCCCGATATAAATTGGGACGTTCAACATCTTGTAATTGTACATTCTTTTGCGTCATACTGCATACCTCCAGAAACTTAGGTTGCGGTTTACATTTTAGCATTATTTCAATGCCGTAACGATAATTCGTAATTAGCCGAGGTGGGAATCGAACCCACACGCCCTTGCGGGCAGGGGATTTTAAATCCCCAGCGTCTGCCTTTCCGCCACTCAGCCAAACCCAAGGCGCAGATTGTCTCTGTTGTGCCTCTTGTAGCCCCGTCATTATAAAAAAAAGGGGCGTATTTGCAAGGTTTTTTGGCAAAAAGGCAAAAAAATACCTGATTGTCAATATGATATGCGATAGAAGGGCGGATTTGTTCGGTAAAAAGGGGAAAGATATTTAATCAAGACTTATTGTAGCCATAAGCCGATGTATGTGTCTGGGTGGGGTGTCCTCAGCGTGCAGGTCCGATAGAAACCGCGTTTTGTTGGAGGAAATGCGCAAAAAAAACGCCGGATTCAGGCGTTCGTTCACGTCCCAAATCCGGCTTGGAGGAGGAGGAAAGAGTTTATCGTATCACGGGTTTGCCCCGTGCAACTTTTGAGTCGGGCTGGTGTCAAGTGATCCCATTGGCCCGACTGGAGGAGGAGGAAAGAGCTCTTTAGGTCTGTCATCGGCGTAATCCTGCCCCTGCTTAAGCCGAAAACCTAATTTTATTTACACACGACAATGTCGCGGTTATTTTTCGCTGGGTTCGAGCCATTCATGCATGACCCAAACCCAGCTTGGAGGAGGAGGAAAGAGCTTATCGTCTCACGGGTCGCCCCGTGCAACTTTTGAGTCGGGCTGGTGTCAAGTGATCCCATTGGCCCGACTGGAGGAGGAGGAAAGAGTTTATAAAGGCCCCGCAGGGCCGCTTCTCATCACCCTACTGATAAGAAGGATATTTCTTTTGATTCCTCAAATTTCCTCAACAGCGTACAATTCAGCGATGGCCTCGACCTTTTCCAATCCAAGGACCGAGCAGACGATTTCCCGAAAATGCTCGTCAGAGCAGTCATCGGTAATCACTGCCGAAACACCCAAAGCGCGGGCTTCGATTTCCTGGGCAGGATTGTTGGCTTCGATGATGGCGATAGTCGGCATATTCGGACGAATACCGCGGAGATTCCGCAGAAACATCCCGCCGGGCATATCGGCCAAGTGCCAGTGGCTGATAACGCTGTCATAATCTTCAATTTTAAAAGAACTTGCCGCTTGTCGACCGGCTTGCAGGTTAATCAGGCGAATCGGTAACTCTCGTAACGCATCAACCTTGTCCCGCAAACCCACTGTTAAAACATTCGCTTTCGCAACGATATACATCGCGTTCCCCAAGCTTCATAAAAATCTTTTCATCAACCTAACGATTGTCTATATAGCGAGCGGTGTGCCAGCTTAAAAATATTTTTTAATAATTTCTTAAGTCTTTACATATAAAGACGTTGTGATTTTTAAAATAATTTCGAACCGATTTTGTCCTTACCGACCAAAATAGTCCAGCGCGCTGGTGCTGCCGTGTGATAACGAGAGCATTTTGTGTCATTTATATGCGATGTACCATTTTGCGCCTTTGTACCAAAATGGCCGCCGGGGAATGCAAACGGTTGGAATAGCGCCTAAGATTGGCTATAATAGCAGCTCGAATCAGGTGCATTACAGAACAGAAAGGATCAGTTATGAAGACCAAGGTTCAGGAAACAGGGATTGTCACGGCGATGTTTTTTGTTTTGGTTATTACGGCTTCTGCGCAATCGGGTGTTTCTTCGGTTTCATTTGCACCGTCCGTACAAAAGCTCGCGGATGGTTTTAAGTTCACGGAAGGTCCTGCTGCAGACAACGCGGGGAATGTCTTTTTCACCGATATACCCAACAGCCGGATTCATCGGTGGTCAACTGGCGGCACGCTTTCTACCTTTATCGAAAATAGCGGACAGGCCAATGGGCTGTATTTTGACAAGAATGGTCATCTGGTCGCGTGTGCGGGCGGAATCGGCAAATTAATCTCAATCGACCCGCAAGGGAATATTACAGTGCTGGCCGACCGCTACAAAGACAAGCCTTTCAATAGCCCCAATGACCTTTGGATTGATCCGGCGGGCGGGATTTATTTTTCGGATCCCCGATATGGTTCACGGGATAATCTGCCGCAGGATGGCGAATGTGTTTATTATCTCGCTGCTGACCGCAAAAGGCTTATCCGAGTCATTGATGATATGGTCAGGCCCAATGGTCTTATCGGTACTGCGGATGGTAAATTGCTTTATGTGACCGACCATGGGGCGGGCAAGACGTATGTGTATAAGATTCTGCCGGATGGGACGCTGTCAGATAAGAAGCTGTTCGCAGAGCAGGGTTCGGATGGGCTGACGCTGGATGAAAAGGGCAATGTCTATTTGACTGAACAGGCAGTAACCGTCTATGATCCATCGGGACAATTAATCCAAACCATCGACGTTCCCGAAACCCCGTCCAATGTTTGTTTTGGCGGAACGAATAAAAGGACTCTGTTTATTACAGCCAGAACATCGCTTTATTCGATTGAAAGGACCGATATGCAAAGCAAATTTTATACATTTACCATGACCGATATTGACGGCAAGCCGGTTGCGTTATCGACTTTTCAGGGCAACGTGGTCTTAGTTGTTAATGTCGCCAGCCAATGCGGTTTTACCAGGCAATACGCCGACCTCCAGCAGCTGTACCAGAAATATCAGGATCAGGGATTTGTGATTCTGGGATTTCCTGCAAATAATTTTTTGGGACAGGAGCCGGGGACAAATGCCGAAATCAAGACGTTTTGTACCAGTAAATTCAATGTTACTTTTCCGATGTTTGCCAAGATTTCGGTTAAAGGCAAGGACATAGATCCGCTTTACAAGTATCTGACCAGTCCCGAGGAAAATGGGGAGTATGGCAAGAAGATTACCTGGAATTTCAATAAATTTCTTATCAACAAACACGGCAAAACGATTGGTTATTTTGGCTCAAGAGTTAAACCCTTGGACTCAGAGATAGTAATGGCCGTGGAAAAAGCATTAAAAGAGTGATATTGTCCTTATATTGGATTCACGTGAAGCCTAAAAAAAGACCAGATTCAGTTTTTGAATCTGGTATTGGAGGAGGAAAGATGCCAAATTTTACTAATTTTCTTATATAGAATTATACGTTACCGTTGCCCCGCCTGTTTCAAAGAAATGCCACGCCGTGGAAGAGTTTTTCTTTTTTTGGAAATCCCGTAAAACTACGGGTTGTAAAATCGCATTTTTCCTGTAAATTAATCGATAGATATACCTAATATTTATAGTTATTTAAAAAGATATTAGAAGTGAAGATAAATTTGTTTTTAATTCATAGGGGTACAAATGGAAGATCCTTGTCTCGGATGTGAAAACATTGCTCAACGGGAGGCATATCTCTCCGAGCATCAAGGGGTGTCTTCGATTTCAACCCATATTCATACAGCCAAAGAACTTGCAATCATTCTGGACCGGTTACAACGTCTCTGTGAAGTGACCTTTGAAGGTATCGTAATTTACGCAAATCGCAGGTTCGTCGAAATCAATCAGCAATTTGCCGAGATGTTTGGTTATACTCAGGAAGAAATCAAGGGTATCGACCGTATCCAGCTTTTTGCCCCCGAAAGCCGTCAGCTTGCTTCTGAAAAAATGGCCTCCGGCTACGAAGGATCGTATCAGGCCGTAGGCTTAAGGAAGGATGGGACGACCTTTCCGATTGAGGTTAGGGCAAAAAATAGCCAGCTTGACGGCCAGATGGTCCGAATCGTCGCCTGCAGGGATCTTACGTTCGAAAAAAAGAACCAGGAACAACTGCTCCTGCGTCAGCGGCTGCTTGAGGCGAT
>JBHJNC010000009.1:0-5017 GCA_048497675.1 Gimesia maris | reverse complement strand
CAGCTTGTTGAAGCGGTACTTGCCGCAGGCCAGCGTCAAAATCACGCTGTCTTGTGGAACCGCCTGGGCGAAATCGGTGTAGTAGTTGCGGCCGGGTTTGGCTCCATCGCAGCCGCCGATCAGGTAGAAATGTTTGATTTTGCCTGCTTTGACCGCATCGATGACAGCGCCGGCAACGCTCATCACCGTATTATGGCCAAAGCCGATGGTAATCCGCTGTTCGGTTTCGTCTTTTGCGAAACCGGGTACCGCCAGCGCTGCATCAATCACGGGTTTGAAATTTTTATCCGCAATATGTGTTACGCCCGGCCATGCGACAAGACCGGTGGTAAAGATGCGGGCTTTGTAGCTGTCTTTCGGCCGCTGCAGGCAGTTGGTGGTCATCAGAATTGCGCCCGGAAAGGCATCGAATTCTTTGTGCTGATCCTGCCAGGCGCCGCCGTAGTTGCCGACCAGGTGCTTGTATTTCTTCAGGCCCGGATACGCGTTGCAGGGCAGCATTTCGCCGTGCGTGTAGATGTTAATGCCTTTGCCTTCGGTTTGCTTAAGCAGCAGCTCGAGATCTTTAAGGTCATGGCCTGAAACGAGAATCGCCTTGCCTTTGACGGGGCTAATACGAACCTGCGTGATTTCCGGATGGCCGTAGGTGCCGGTATTCGCTGCATCCAGCAGACCCATTACGCTTAGGTTGACTTCGCCGACTTTCATTGCCATCCCGACCAGTGCATTGACATCGGTTGCCTTAGGTCCGGTCAGGAAATCCAATGCTTCATGGAAAAACGCGTACACGGCCGGGTCTTCTTTGCCAAGGACGGCGGCGTGGTCGGCGTAGGCGGCTGTGCCTTTCAGGCCATAGGTAATCAATTCCTGAAGGCCTGCCACATCGACACCAAGCGTGTCGAGCTTTTTGGCGATGCTCAGCGCTGCGGCCTGATTGAGCATTTCGGCTCGATTTTTGGGAGTCTTCCACTGTGCCGCGTCGGTGGGTTTTTCCGCCGAGACGCCGGCTTTTTGGGTATAGTCCGACTGGAGGCGGTCTTTGACCTGTCCGGCCTTGGCGATGAGGGCTTCCAGACGTGCCGGGTCGAAATTGACATTGGTTACTGTTGTAAAGAGAGCTTCCGTCACAAATCGGTCAGCTTCTTTGTCAACCACACCCAGCGAGCGAAGGCGGTGAGCGTAAAATGCGATGCCTTTGGAGGCATACACTAATAAGTCCTGTAACTCGGCGGTTTCAGGGTCTTTACCGCAGACGCCCATTTTGACGCATCCTTTACCTTGTGCGGTCTGTTCACATTGATAGCAAAACATTTTTCTGTCCTTTCAAAAATGGTTAAATTTTATTTGGAGTTCTTATGCACGAATCATGGTCAATAACATCTTAAACCGCTGCCCGGCCGTTACCGCGTGCCGAATGTTGGCGGGCATAATCAGAATGCTGCCGGCCGGTACTTCAATATCTTTGCCGTCAATGGTAAAGATGCCGACCCCGTCAATGACCTGTACGGTGGCATGGTAGGGGGCTGTATGCTCACTTAGGCACTGGCCTTTGTCAAATGCGAACAGGGTGATTGTACCGACGGATTTATCCACAATCGTTTTGCTGACGACCGAGTCTGCGGCATAATCAATCAGCCCGTTTAAATTTGCCGCTTTGCCAAAGCAGGCTTCCAATACAGAATTTCGTTCTTTACTCATTAGTTTGTCCTTTCAGCTGTGATTCCTTAATGCCATTCTGGGCGGATAAATCCGCCAGTGTAGCCTTCTTAAGATGTCCTTCAATGTCCTGTTGAAGCCCAACCAGCTTTGGATGCAGCGGACATTGCCCGCTCATCGGACAGGCGTAGGGCCCCAAAAGGCAGCGGTTGACGCTAATCGGGCCCTGGATTGCAGCGATGAGTTCCAAAAAAGTCGTTTCTGCGGGTGTTTTGGCAAGCCGAAAACCGCCCTTGGGTCCCATCGTACTGGTTACGATTCCTGCCTGTTGGAACTTCTGGAGCAATTTACATGTTAATGGATAGGGTACATTGTTATTTTTAGAGAGCGTTCGTGCCGACGATGCTTTGCCTGTATTATACTCACAAGCAAGGCTGGCCGCCAACCTCAATGCATAATCTGTATTTCGTCGTATTAAATCCATAATCGAGTACCAAATAGTTATTTATTTATATAAGACTAATATAGTCCTACTAATCTTTTTTGTCAACATTATTTTAAAATTTTTATTTGTCATTTTCGATTTTGGAAGTTTTTGTTGGATTTTTCGGGCGGGAATGGTATAATCCCTGTAAATTGATAGGGTTATGAGCAAATTACTTCCGGTTTGCGGGATAAAACGAGTAAAAAGTAAGGTTGGTCCGAGAAAGGAATTGAGCTGTGATAGTCTTTAAATGCTCTAAATGCGGCCAGGAATACCGAGTTGCAGACGAATACGCCGGCAAAAAAGCCCGGTGTAAGTCGTGTCAAAATATTAATGCCATCCCTACGCCTGCAGTGAAATCAAAAGGTCCTCAGCAGCCCTTTATTGTCAGCAGCGGGGACAGTGTCGCTGCGTATAATGACTTGCTCCAGGAATTGCTCCAACAGGAAAAGACCGCCCCTGCGTTTGAACAGCTTGATTCAAAATAGTCTGGGTGTTCATATAATCACAAACATCAGAATCAAAATACAGAATAGTCGTTTTGAACCTCATCAGGATAGTGCGAAAAACATACCCAACGAATACGTTCGTCTGCTTAGTTTGCGGAGATGGTCTAACTGAATGGACATAATGCGATTTTATCATAGCCCTTTAAAGGCCGGCAGGGTTCAGTTATCCTCACCGGAAGCCCATCATTTTGTCAGTGTGATGCGCGGCAAGCTTGGCGATACCGTCGAATTGTTTGACGGGCTGGGTACTTCGGGGCAGGGTACTGTGGTGCATATCCGCAAGAACGAAGTAGCTGTTGAAGTCGGCCGTGTTTCAACTGAGCCTGCCCGCCAGAAACGACGCATCATTTTAGCCGCGGCTATCGCCAAAGGCCAGCGGTTTGACTATATGCTCACGAAGTGTACGGAATTGGGCGCAGATCACATCGCCTTGGTGCAGTTTGAACGCAGCGTTCGGCTCGGCAGAGAGTCGGCGGCAGAACGCTACCAAAGCCTGACGGTTGCAGCTTGCAAGCAATGCGGCCGTGTATATACTCCTGAACTGACTGGGCCTAAGCGGTTGCCTGAGGTGATTGCTGATTTGCACATGCGCTATCCACAATCCAGGCTATTCTACGGCTCACCGCTTCCGGAAGCAAAGTCGATTAATCAACTCGAGTTATCCGATTTAGATACCATCATTTTTGTCGGGCCCGAAGGCGGGTTTACCGAATCAGAAGACCGTCTGCTGCGTGATCACAACGCCATTCCCGTCCGCATCGCCGAACACATCCTTCGCACAGAAACCGCCGCTGCAGCATTTGTGGCCGTATTTGAGGCATTGCGTCTCGCCGTCCGATAGCGGTATTCTGGAGACAGAAACACTTTTTGAGCGGCAATACACGTTTTTTTCTATTTGATATCTTTTTCTTGAACATTTTGGACTTGTATCGGTAAATATACTTAGATGGTTCAATGTAGCTAAGATTAGACAGATAGACGAAGGGGGATAAAATGATTGACAAACAGACCAAAAAGAGACTTGCCGAGGAATTAGAGGGGTTGCTGCTTAAAATTAATCAAGGTCAGGATGCGGGTGAGTTGCGTAAGCATGCGACCCGACTGATTAATTCGGTTACCCCTCATGACATCGCGGTCGTGGAAGATAAATTAATGCAGGGCGGGCTTTCAGCTCGTCGCGTCCAGCAGCTTTCGTCTTCATTTATTCTGATGGGCTTGATGGACAGCAAACAGATCAATTTACGTGAAAAGCTGTCCGACCGTCACGTCCTCAAGAAAGTTTTGGCTGAACATGATATGCTGATGTGTTTTTTGGCCGATCTGGAAGATGTTGCTGCGATGGTGGTCAAGTCGGATTTCTTAACCGATGCCAGCTCCGAAATACGCCGGCTTGCCCACATAACCGAACATATTGATTCCATGGAAGAGCACATCCAGCGGGAAGACGACGTGATAATACCTGCGCTGCGTTCCAAAGGTTGGGAAAGCCTGTGCAAATCGGTTGAAAGCGACCATGTTGCGATTCGCCGTGGCATTCAGGAATTATCCAGTCTGGTAAATTCTTTCGGGCACATCGCCTTTGGCGTGTTCAAGGCCCGCCTGGCAGTGGCGGTCAAAAACTTATGTCCGATGCTCAGAGAACATATATTCCACGAAGACCGTATCTTGTATCCGGTTGTCGTAACGATGATTGATAAGCCCGAGTTCTGGACCAAGTTGCGAACAGTCTGTGATGAAATAGATTACTGCGGAATCCATTTATAACGTGCAGGCCTCCGCTGGACTTCGACACAGAGGTCCGGCGGGGCCTCTGGCTTCGGTTTTGAGGTGTGAATTCTGAACGGTTTTACGTCCTTTCTAAGACGTGTTCAGAATTCTGAAGCAGCTGTGGTTTTCTTCCCTCCGAATGCTGGTAATCATGCCGATTACCAGCATTTTTTTTGCGTCATTGGAGAAGCCGCGCAGACTGTTTTTGCTGTACCGTATCTGGAATTGCGATGATAGGTTGATAGTCACCACTGGGCCTCGGCGTATGGGCCGGTAGGGCCTTCGGGCGTGGAGAAATTGTGTTGGGCGGTATTTACTTTAATTGCCATCCATTCGGGCAGAAAGTCAGCCAGTAATGGGCAAAGATTTCGAAATCCGCCATCTTGACACCATTCTGTCCGTCGAGCTCGGCCGGTACGGACCCGGCCTCAAGCCAGTATTCCGAAAAGTTCTGGAGGTCTTCAAGTGTAACAACGCAGGCTTTGGCGTTCCAGCTCTGTGTGGAATCGAACTTGATCCAGCCGATGTTTTCGCCCCACGCCCATCCGGAAAAATTGCCGTCCGTATCGATGCGGACACGGTATTCATTTGCCGACGTTTC
>JBHJNC010000008.1:0-3165 GCA_048497675.1 Gimesia maris | reverse complement strand
AGGATGTCCCGTGTGTCTTATCTGAAACAAGATGTTCACGCGGCAATTGCTTGCGATAATTTAAAATGGTATTCCGGGCAACGCCGAAAAGCCAATGACCAAGACGTCCTTTCTCTTTTTTATAGGTGCCCCCTTGAAAGGCTTTTATGAAAGCCAGCATGGTTTCCTGGGCGGCGTCCTCAGAATCTGTGTTGTTTAATCCCAGACGTTTTGCAAAATTCAAAACCATCGGATAGAAATGATCTCGAAAACGGGTCCATGCGGGAGTACCCCCTGACTCCCGAAGATCTTGCAAAACTTGGGTTGTCGTTATCCACTCCATACGCCGTACCGTTGTTTGATTATGGTCTACATCCCCGAAAGCGTCATTTGTATGCATCAAGCTGATCGGGAACTGCCGAATCAAATATAATGCCCTAACCTTTGTTTTGCAATAGTGTTGATATACCCCAAAAAAGTAAACTATCAGTATGAATCGGCAGGTGAATCGTATGAGAAAGCCATAATGTGGACATCGTGAGTCTGTTGCGTGAAGCGTACCGGTTTTGAGAGAGTGAAAAAGAGTGGTGTTATGGAGTTTATGTGTCCGAATAAGAGTCGCATAAAGTCAAAATAGGCAAGAAAATGCCTTAGGGGCACTATTGGGTGCTTAACCTCTCCAGCATACAGGACTTTTCAAAAGTTTATGTCTTGACTTTTGGTTATTTGAGTATCAAATAGAAACAATGTGTACAAACGGGGGAAATTGCTACAATGAAAGGATTTGGTATGGCGGAGAAAAAGTGTGAGTAAAGGTGATTTCCGGCCTTTTTGCTTTTGTTCAACCGCGTACAGCAGACGGTTGCTGTATGCCTACATTAACCATCTCATAGGAAAGGAAGCAAATTATGAAACTGACACTGACAGCGGTGTGTCTGGTTACGGCAGTAATGGCTTGCGGTTGCGGCAGCACCAAGGCAAAAACCGGTTTTTTGAGCGATTATTCCAAACTTCAGAAAGAGTCGGACAGCAGCTTACGGTATGTCAAAGAAAGTGCAATACCTCAATATTCCAGTTTTATGATTGATCCGGTTAAAGTCATATACAGCCCGGACGCTAAATCTAAGGATAAACTGACAGCTCAACAGATTACCGACCTGACGAGTTATACGAATATGAAGATTCGTGAAGCGATTGAAAAAGCAGGCAAGAAGATTGTCTATCAGTCTGCCCCCGGAGTTGCCCGTATCCGGGTTGCGCTGACGGACATGGAAAAAGCCAGCCTGATAACCATTCTGCCGCAGGCAAACTTGCTGGGTGCAGGTATTGGCGGTGCTTCGATGGAAGCTGAGGTTGTGGATTCCATGACCGGTGAACAGATCGGCGCTGTGGTTGAATCCGGCAAGGGCTCGCATGTTCCATTTACCAATCTGGGCGACTGGTCTTCGGCCAAGCATGTCATCGACGGCTGGGCGGAACGGCTTGAGAAACGAATCTCAGAAGCGAAATAACCGGCGGTGTATACCTGTATTCATCGTTGTGATCAATCGCTCGGATATTTGTTGCGAGGATGAGGTGAATGACGTTTAGCGGATAAGAACGTGTTTCCAATCTGGCGATATACAGAAAGGGTTTGTTATCATGAAAATAGTGTATTCTTTGGGTTTTATATCGGCGTGCCTGATGTTTTCAACTGTGCACGCCGGGGGATTATGGATGTATGACACCGGCACGCTGGATACCGGGCTGGCCGGAGCGGGTCTTGCCGCCCGTGCTCAGGATGCCTCCACCGCATACAATAACCCGGCGGGTATGAGCCTGCTGGAGCGGGACGAGGTGATGTTCGGGCTTCAGGCGTTATACGGCGATATGAAATTCAACCCCAATGGGCTTACCGATATGTCCGGCGGCTCGGGCGGCAATGCGATCGGCTGGATGCCCGGCGGCAGTTTTGCCTATGTCCGCAAACTCAATGAGGCTTGGAATTTCGGTATATCGTCATTTTCGAATTTTGGCCTGGGGCTAAATTACGATGACAACTGGGCCGGACGGTATTATGTACAGGATGCCACGCTGATCGGCATGAGCGTGATGCCTTCGCTATCGTATCGGATTGATGAACAGTGGTCGGTGGGGATGGGGCTAAATGCCATGTACGGGATGATGGATACAAAAGTTGCGGTCAATAATATCGCTGACGGTTTGCCTGACGGACAGCTCAAGTATGACGATACCACATGGGGTTTTGGGTGTGTGCCGGGTGTGGTTTATCAGTTGGATAAAAAGACTCGGTTTGGTCTGACCTACAGCTCCCCGGTGGATCTGGATTTTGAGGATAAGCCGGAATTTTCGAATCTTGGTCCCGGTCTGGGATGGCTTATAAACCGTGCCGATATGCAGTCGCTGGATTTGAGCATGACGGTTCCTCAGACGGTCATGGGCAGTTTTTATCATGAACTGAATCAGAAATGGAGTTTGCTGGGTAATCTGGGCTGGCAGGACTGGAGCGAATTCGGCCGGGTGGATGTGGATGTTGAAGCCGGCAATGACCATTCGATTATAAAAGACCTCGATTATAAAGACACCTGGACGGTGGGACTGGGTACGCAGTATCGGTTTGCCCCCAAATGGATGGCGACAACGGGGATTTCCTATGACAGCTCGATGCTGGATGATGAAGACCGCACACCGACCATGCCGGTCGGCGAAACGTGGCGATGGGGTCTTGGACTGCAGCATGACCTAAGTGATGCGACGACCATCGGGGTCCATTATTCGCTGGCGTATATTGGCGATTTGGAGATGGATCAGCAGCGCGGTCCGCTGAGCGGGAGGATTGCCGGAGAATATGACAATGTCGTGATTCATCTGGTCAGTGCTTCGCTGATACACCGGTTTTAATTCTCTGGACAGACTGGAAAACCAAATGATTAGGTCGGATTGAGTTAAATCCTATGAAAGGATGCACGAACAATTCATTAGGTACCGTTATTCGGCCGCAGACGAAAAAACGACTGCCGAGGCGTGCTGTGTTGCCATGGCTGATTGTTTTGGTGGTAATTACGGCGGGGATTTCAGTTTCTTATGTAAAATTGTTTGCCCGCAGACAGCTGCAGCCCAACTATCAACGACTTATCGGCAACTGGGGCCGGCCGGATGGAGATTATATTCTTCGCATCTCCAGCA
>JBHJNC010000007.1:0-3046 GCA_048497675.1 Gimesia maris | reverse complement strand
ACAGGGCGATCATGCAGATAGGCCATTGCTACACCGAGAGCAACGAAGGCCATTAATAACCGCATTCCGCTGCACGCCTCCGCCACATCCAGCGCCGGTTCCAATACTTTGCCCTTATAGAGCACATCTATGACTACACCGCTGGCCGTCGCCTTTAAATCAGGAATCAGATTCAAGACAACTACGGAGACTTCCGCCGCCAACTTACGGAGCGGAATGGTAATTTGTGCATAAAGACGTTCCGGCAAGGGCACCGCAAACATAAGATAGGCCACCGGCAGCCACAGATATTTCATAATCTTGATGCCGCCCAAGAAGAAAATCATCGCTCCCAGCGTCATCACCATCAGTACCGCCCTGCCATAAGCGAACTTAAATTGAACCACATTCAGCGGATAAGCAACCAAGCATAAGATAAATAAGGTCAAGCCCACAACCCAGCTTGGCTCAAAAGACTGTGATAAAATCTCATTTTTTTTGCGGTGGAGGAAATAGAGACTGAATGCCGGAATCAGAAACCCATGAGACCATGTCGAATCGGAGATCCACCGGTGCAGAATCCCCCAAAGATCATCAGCAAAAAAAAGTCCAAATAATACCGCCAATACAATAATTCGGGCCCACGCCTCAGACGAGACATCGGACCACCGATATTCCCGCTCGAGGGTGTTCGACGGGGGATTTTGTGCTGAAACCGTTTGATTCATAGTCGCTATTAAAAAATACTGTCAAATGACATATGCCCAGGGAAAGGATCGTTTCCGGCATCTAAGTCCGCAAAATTCCGGTCATAGGTAAAACTGAAACCGTAGTTGGGCCGAAATGCGTTTCTCAACTGATTCATCCATCGCGCCGTACCCGTTGTACCTACGTTAATCAAGTCATAAGGTTTGATAAAGAAGTCCGGCTGCTCACCTTTGGCAATCTTCGCCAGGTCAACCAGGACAATTTGCTCCTGCATCATGCCGGCTTTATTTTTTCCTATACGACGTATAACCTCTACTTTTTGAGGTATCGCTAATTCACTCAAGCCCCCCGCCGAGGCAATCGCCATCTTCAACGTTATTGGACGCCCGGTAATCGGAATCGCTCCTTGAGAACGTAAATTACCCATGACCCAGAATTCACCGATGATATCCACCGGTACAGTAATCCGGTCGCCAGGCTTAATTACCACATTAAATTGGGGATCACCAGCCATCAAACGATCCCTTGGAATTTGCAAGACACGTGTTACCTTGCCTTTAGACCCGAGTGCTTCAAGACCGAATTCGCGAGGTGTTTGGTCTTGTATCTGCTGATCCTGAGTGCGTTCCTGTTGTGCGACAGGAAGTGTCGGAGCTGGTGTCTGCTGAACCTGACCGCCGACTCGAACGGGCTTCCACTTGCCATCCTCAAACACCCATTCGATTTGCTCAGATTGGGGCTGGGTCGGCGATACCACATCCTGTTTGGAAACAGGCTCGGTTGGAGTTTCTGCCACTTCATCTATCCCCTCGGGAGCTGCAAGGGCCTCTAACTGCTCTCGAGTGGCCATTTCCGCAGTCGTAAATAGAATACCACCCTGCTTTTTGCTGACACTCGGAGCAATGATATTGAGCATTTCATCTTCCGGAGTAACGCTCTTCGGCTCAACCGGAGTCATTTCAATATCAGGTGTCTTTTCATCTTCAGCGGGCTTGACAGCTCCCAATCCCATTTGAGTATCTACAACATCACGGGAGATATAAATATAACTGACATTGAATTCCGCAATTCCACCGGCCAGGGCAATCGCATCCGTCAATCGGAAAGTATAACGCGGAATTTGAAACCGCGACGACTGACTCACACCTTGACCGACGATTGAGAAGTATCTGGATTGAGAAGAAAGCAATATTACGGTGACAGATGGATTTTTGATGATTGAGGGAGAAAGGATATCCCGAACTTCCTGTTCCAATTGAGCTTCAGTCAGTCCTGCTGCCTGAACTTGTCCAACATCGGGAATTGATATTCTGCCGGTCTCTGTGACCACATAATCATTTACATAGGTTTGACCCTGCTGATACAATTCGAAAATACTTATGCGGACCAGATCGCCGGAACCAAAAACATAATCGGTTTCTGTATCAAGAAGGTCTTCAGGTCTTGGATCTTCAGCCCCCTCGTAAGCGGTAACAGGCTCATCTGCAACCCCAAGCGAGTCAAGAATGACATTGACGGACGGCGTCGGTTCAAACCGGCCTATCTGCGTTGGATCCAGAATATCATTGTAACATCCGCTGAAGATGACGCAAGCAACGATAATCGGAACAAGGATCTTCGTTTTGACCATCACGTGTATAACCCTTATTTTTTAACCAGTCATTTCGTTTTGCCCAAGGCTCGTGTCTGGCCTTGGTGCCATAGCGTTTTGAGTTTTTCGATAAATCTAAAACCCGATATTACTTATACATCGGCCTTAATACACTATTCCTTAATTTACAGCTTTTAGAATTTAAGCAAAAAACTTCATCTATATGAGCGACTGTCAGGCTTTAAGCAACAAAGACCCGCCCATTTTACATAGGCACCTATAGTAAACGCTATGTTTTTGTCTATTTATTAAGCTAAAATCGGTATGTTTACAAGGCCTTTTTGCATTGAAAAGAACAATAAAAAATCATTTTTCAATACTATAAACAGCCTTAGGATATGGCCTCTATCTCCCTAACGTTTCTACATACTGATACTGGACCTGCATAATCAGTTTTTTTGAAGCAAACCCCCTGCTAATATCAAAAATGTCAATAGTGCGAGGGATTGGTCTGCCCAGATTCTTGTCATACCATAGATTATAGCTATACGCCTGTAAATATATATCATTATTCTTTACTGTTACTAATTCGTATCGTTTGTTGAATTTGTTCTGAAATAATTCTATTGTCGTACCATTTATAGTATATTTTGACGAATCATACCATTTCCCCTCCACTTTAACCGGTTCTGGAGCCGTCATTTTTTCTCCAGACAATGTCTCGGTCGACGAGGACATACCAAAGAGGAGAGCCTGCATTATTTCTTT
>JBHJNC010000006.1:0-1815 GCA_048497675.1 Gimesia maris | reverse complement strand
GGCTGGGCGGCCCAGCCGTGATAGGCGGTACCATCATAGCTGATTTTTAGTTTTATTTTTCTAATTGCCATAAAAAAACAGAAGCCAGAAAAAACTTTCTGGCTTCCGGACTTCTGTCTTCAGACTTCTGACTCCTGACTTCTCTTAGAGAAGTTTTTCCGCAATCTGGATCGCGTTGAGCGCGGCGCCTTTGCGAATCTGGTCGCCGGAGACCCACAGATTGATTCCACGATTATCCGGAATCGACTCATCCTGACGGATACGGCCGACAAAGATGTCGTCGTTGCCCGCCGCGTCAATCGTCGGCATCGGGAAGCGGTTCTTTTCGCGGTCGTCAATAATGCTTACGCCAGGTGCGGTGCTGAGCAGGTCTTTGACCTGTTCGGGCGTAATCGGGTCGGTAAATTCCAGATTGATGCTTTCGCTGTGCGCCCTGAGAACCGGCACACGCACGCACGTGGCGGTAATTGCAATGCTCGGGCAATTGAAGATTTTTCGCGTCTCTTTAACCATTTTCACTTCTTCTTCATTGTAGCCGTTAGGCCCAATCTTCGAATCGTGACAATACAGGTTAAAGGCAAGCTGGTATTTGAGGTTCTTGGTGGTAACGGGCTTGCCGGCCAGAAATTCTTTGGCCTGTTCAATCAGCTCAAGCATCGCTGACTGTCCCGCTCCGCTGGCAGCCTGGTAGGTGCTGACCACCATACGCTTGATCGGGTTGGCCTTATGCAGCGGCCACATCGGCACATTGGCGATAATCGTCGAGCAGTTCGGGTTGGCGATAATGCCTTTATGCTTTTTAATCATTTCCGGGTTGACTTCCGGAATCACCAGCGGCACTTCCGGATCCATACGGAACGCAGATGAATTATCCACCACCACCGCGCCGTCTTTGGCTGCGGCATAGGCGAAATCCTTGCTCCGCTGACCGCCGGCGGAAAACAGGGCAATGTCAATCCCCTTAAAACTGTTTTCTGTCAGCAATTCAACTGTATATTCATTGTTCTTAAACTTGATCTTTTTGCCGACCGACCGCTCGCTGGCCAGACACACCAGCTTGTCTATCGGAAAGTTCCGCTGTTCAAGAATATTCAGAAATTCCTGTCCTACTGCGCCGGTCACGCCGGCAATCGCTACTTTGACGCCCATTTTCGGGTACTCCTGATAAATTAAGGTGTTCTTACCATTTTATAAAAGCGAAATACTATAATGCCTTAATATTAAAAAAGCAAGGCTCTAAAACGATTTCAGATAAATGTCATTCTCTATCCAATTAGATATGTATTATGCGGTTCTGACATCACAAAAACCTTGATCCGTATAGGTATTATCTACTAAACATGGACAAAATATACGCTGGCAAAGCTTTTCGCATAACGCATATTTCGGCAAAATCAATCTTTCCTCAAACCGAACATCAGTTGTACCAGAGGGCTGGGGTCGTCACCTCGCGCCGAATCCGGTGCAAATAAAACCAAGTTGGCGCGAATGACCGGATTGGAATCGGCTGCCCATCGTTCAAGAATTTGCTTGTCCCCAATCTTACCAAGCTTTCGGCTGATATGCTGGCCCATCGCACGTACAGAGACATTATCATGCGTGATACACATCTGAAGTATCGAATCAGAGATATGATAATCCCTGGGCTGATTTTGCAGGGTTTGAAATTTGTGCTCGTATGTCATGCTTCGTTTTTCAGAATTGGAAAGCCGCTCTTTCCACAGCCGTTCCCGTAAAGCTGCATCCAAGTCGGTATGGTAGCTTAAAATATCTTCAACAGCGAATCTATTGATCGGTTTTTCACTGAATAATTTG
>JBHJNC010000005.1:0-24343 GCA_048497675.1 Gimesia maris | reverse complement strand
CACAGTTTTCTGGTCGGGATGATCTCGGTTCCTGACGGAGTGGACTTTGAGTCCCCCGACGGCAAAAAAGTTCAGTTGATTGTCTTTATCATCGCCCCGACAACTGACGGCTCAGCACACATACGGCTCTTATCTTCGATTTCGCAGGCCCTGCAGGATGCACAGGCCGTTCGAAAGATGATTTCAGCCAAGTCCGCCAAATCGCTTGTGGAAAGTTTTATTCAGACATCCGAAAGCGATATTCCCGTATTTGAGCCCGGCCAGAAAAATCTGTTATCCGTCACGATTCAGGACCAGACGATTTTTGAGAAAGTCCTTGGGGCGTTTGCGGGTATTGAAAATGTCTCGTTGACAATTCTGGACGCTCAAAACGCACATCAGCATATTAAGGCGATTGCTCTATTTGCCGCCGTTCCGGACAATGACCGGCCGGTCTTCTGTAAACAGATTAATGTCATCGTTGAACGTAATTTGAGCAATGAGATGATCAGGCGTATTGAAAGCGTCACCGGAAGACTCTCTGAATGCAGCGGAATTCTGGTCACGGTTCAGGAGCTGACCTTTTGCGCAGGACTGCTGGATGCCTGATGATTATGCGTTAAGGAGCCCAACCAAGAAGGATGGCTGATTTTCGGATTCATCTTTACGGAAACCTCTCGACGCTGCTGTCGGCGGGCCTGCCCATTTTAAGGACGCTGCATACCGCACAAAACACGGCCCGCTGGGGCATAAAGAAAATGCTCATTCAAATCGAACGGGATGTCAGCAGCGGCTCGGAGCTTTCCGAATCAATGTCCAAATGGCCGCGTCATTTTTCAAACCTCGATCTGTCGCTGATCCGGGTTGGCGAAAAAACCGGCCAGTTGGCCGAAGTCTTTAAAAGCCTTGCCGAATGGTATGAACTTCGTAAAAAACTCAAAAACGCAATGATTTCGGGAATGGTGTATCCCGTTTTTATTCTGCATTTCGCGGCGTTATTTGCTCCGATTCCCGGAGCGGTGTTAGGGGGCGGATGGGAAAGCTATTGGCGTCATTTCTTTGGAATTCTCGCGTTGCTCTACATCCCCGCTGCGGCCTTTTTTTTAGGACGGCTGCTGCTGCCCAAACAAGGGGTCATCCGGCGGTTATTTGATCGCATCTTCCTGATGATTCCCGTCCTGGGAACAGCCTTAAAATGCCTTGCCGTCGGCCGCTTCAGTCATTTCTTTTCGATGATGTACAAAGCAGGCATCCCGATTATGGAGGCCGCCCGTCTTTCGATACAGTTGTGCGGTAACAGCATCATACTTGACCGTCTTGTAGGCGGCTATCAGGCCGCAAAGCATGGAAGCCCCATGTCATCCGGATTCAGCAGCAAGTTAGACCGGGAATTCCTGGAACTCTGGATGGTCGGCGAAGAATCGGGCGATTTGGATAAAACATCTGCAAAGTTAGGGGAAATATACCTTGATAAGGCCCGTTTTCGATTCGAAATGATCGCTCAATGGCTTCCCAAACTAATCTATTTTGCGATTATGGGCTTTATCGCCTACCAGATAATCAAAGGGGTTTTAACTGTCTACGGTACGGTATTGAATAGTTTTTAATCAAAGATATCGTCGACATTAATTCCATTTATGCCGATATATTTCATCGTAACTGTTTTTTGATTAAGGTCGTACGTGGAACGCTTGTTTTTTCGAAAATCACAACGTCTAAGCTCGCCGGCAGAGTTTAAGAAGGTCCTGGACCGACGGATATCTGCGGGCACAGGCGTTTTTCGGCTGTTTGTATCCCCTATTAAAGACAGGACGGGTCGCCTTGGCGTTTCAATCAGCAAAACCATAGGCAACCCCATCATTCGCAATCGACTGAAGCGTCTCTGCCGAGAAGCATTTCGATTAAACCAGCAGAATCTGCCAGCCAATCTGGATTATGTTTTAATTATTTCCCGAAAAATGACGAAAACATCAAAAATGGATGATTTGCAGCATTTATCCAGCTTGTCTTATGGCCAATTTGAGACTATTTTTATGGGACTTGCAAGGCGAATACTCCATAAAGTAAATCAGATATAATAGAGACGAAATGGTTGTTGATGGCAGATAATCCACCCAAAGAGCAATTACTCGCGATCGGTCCAGCCGCCAAAGCGGCCGGGGTCTCTCGCCAAACACTCCAATACTATCTGATGATTGGACTTATGGAACCGACGCAAACATCGGATACCGGCCGGCGATTATTTGACGCAACGGCAATCAAGAAAATACGATTAATTAACGAGTTAAATCTGAGCGGATACCCTTTAAGGGCAATCCGTGACCTGTTTGCAGAAAAATTAACTGAGATGATGGATTTAACGCAATGACGGACTATAACAGCATACAAAGAAAACGAAATATCATCGTCGGGGCATTTGTTTTTGTTGCCTTTTTAGCAACTGTCTGGATGCTGGTTCGCTTTCGTGATTTGCCGCTGTTTCTCAGTAAGACCAATTCGTTCTATGTTATTGTTAAATTTCACGACGCCCCCGGCGTTCAAAAAGAAACCCCGGTACAGTTTTGCGGCTATCAGATCGGCAGAGTTGCCGTGGTAAGTCCTCCTGTGTTAGTCAAAGACAAAGAAACCGGCAAAGAATGGCATGAAGTCGCTGTAACGATGGCCATCGATAAAATATACAAAAACATCCCTTCCAATGCGGAAATTATGCTGATGAAACGTGGATTGGGCAGCAGCTATATCGAGCTTCGGGCCAATCCCGAAGAACCGCTTATCCCGGCCATTGCAGATCGGCCCGAGACCGTATATTTATGCCAGGGACTTGAAGTGAATGGTTCACTTGGGGTCAGCAGCGATTTCTTTCCGCCGCAGATCCAGAAAAAGCTTGAAAACCTCGTCGATTCCATCACTATGCTGGCCAATAACACCAACCAGATTATCGGCGACGACCACAATAAGACAAATATCAAGAAAACCCTCGAGCAAATCACTTTTGCGACCGAACAGGCCAGAAATACCCTCAAATCGGTTCAAAATCTTTCGGATGTGGGCAGCCGAGAGGTGGTAAAGATTGCCGAAGATCTGGACCTTACGCTCAGCCAGCTCCATCAAGTGCTTGCAAAAATTAATGAAGGCCAGGGAACCGCCGGGAAACTGGTCAACGACGGCCAACTTTATGAAAACCTGCTGGATAGCTCGGAAGAACTCCAGATGGCTTTAGAACAAATCAAAAAATGGGCTGCCGACGCCCGTGAAAAGGGAATTCGAATCAAGTGGTAAAATCGAACCGATAGGACGTTTGCCCCCCGCCTGCAGACTGGTTATGCCGCCAATCTGGAACTTTTTTTCATCTTTTTCAGCTTTTTTCTTGCCAAAAACAAAAAAGAGTGTTAATTTTGTGGTCTTTTCATATAGGGCAACGCTTATGCCCTGCGGCGGAATACGCCGGGTGAGTAGCTCAGCAGGTAGAGCAACGCACTTTTAATGCGTAGGTCTTGGGTTCGAATCCCAACTCACCCAATCAACATAACTCTCTATAAAATAAGAGATTACAGTTGGCATTGAGCGGTGATTAATTGATGTGTGTTTTTCGGCTGCGGCAACGGATTCTGCAGGAAAAACATAACTTTATTGACAGAACTATGTTACGGATAAAATAAAAGTTTTTTGTCTGGACAATAAAGCGGAAAAACCCTATACTATAGGGCTTAAAAGTTTTTTAATGATAATTTTTGAACAATAATTTGGAAATCATGAGGTTTTAATATGGCACATAAAAAGGGACAAGGGTCTACGCGAAACGGCCGTGACAGCAACCCGAAGTATCTGGGGTTTAAGGTCTATGGCGGACAAAACGTTGTGAATGGCAACATTATTCTGCGTCAGCGCGGCACCAAATTCTTCCCCGGCTTTAATGTCGGCATGGGAAGCGACCACACGATTTATGCCACCGCAGACGGTGTCGTTCAGATGAGCGGCCGACGCATCAACGTGGTCAAAGCCTAAATTCCTGGCAGACCATTTCAAGTTCTTTACAGGGCGACTAACAAGTCGCCCTTTTTTATTGGTATCTTCACCCCCCCAAAATCTGATATTATTCCTGTTGCCAGTTTTGCATATCTTCTGGTATTATCTCTTAGGACGAGTGCCGGGACTTAAGCGATTTCGGTTGCGGGCTAAATCCAATGAAAAAATGCCGTTGGGCCCCCAGTTTTACTTTCCCCGGCCCGGCAGAAAAATGCTTTATGATTCAATCAAACGCATTGGTGTGGGCCTGTCGGTTCTGGGAACCAGTCAGGCCGTTGAATTGGGCGATTACACCCAGGCATTACCTCCGTTGAATGCCGTTAAATAAGAATGAACCGTAACACTATCACAGTAAAGGGGTTTTTTATGAATAAAAATAATACACTGTCGCGCCGTAACTTTCTGCGTGATGGGGCCGCGGCATTAGCCGCGTTCACGATTATTCCCCGCCACGTCCTTGGCGGTGACGGCATGGCTGCACCCAGCGAAAAAATCAATGTTGCCGTTATCGGCTGCGGAGGCCAGGGACGCACCAATATCCGACAACTGCTGCAGTTTGATGACGTCCAGATTGTCGCTATTGCCGACCCGGTTGATTCTGAAGATTACACTAATTTTTATTACGGCGGACAAGGAGGCAGGCTCCCGGTCAAACAGGAAATCGAAGACCATTATCGCAAAACAAACCCCCATTTTACCTGTACGGATTACAAAGATTTTCGAGTACTCTTTGACAAAGAAAAAAATATCGACGCGGTGCTTTGTGCAACTCCCGACCACTGGCACGCCTTTATCACAATGGCCGCTCTCAAGCGAGGCAAGCATATCTACTGCGAAAAGCCCCTGACACACAATATTCGGGAAGCCCGCCTGATTGCCAAAGCCGCCAAAGAAGCCAAAGTCGCGACCCAAATGGGTAACCAGGGACATTCCGATGAAGGCAACCGATTAATGAGTGAATGGATTGCTGATGGCGCGATAGGAAATGTCAAAGAGGTCTATGCCTGGTCGCTTCATCCGGGACACAGTACTCAGACTTCCAGACTTCCTGCTCCCAGACTTCCTGAAGGCACATTTGAAGTCCCCGGCAGAATCGACTGGAATCTCTGGCGCGGTCCAAGGGCTTGCACCTATAATCCCGAGTATATCCCCTTCCGTTGGCGTTACTGGTGGGCGTTCGGCACCGGCGTGGTAGGCGATATAACGATCCATCATATGGATCCGGCCTATACGGCGTTAATGCCGGGGCAACCAACCTGGATCCAGGGAAATCCCAGCTGGATTGACGAACAAGCGACTCCGTCGAATAACAGAGTTGAATGGTTCTTTGAAAAAACAGACAGCCGTCCTGAAGTACGCTTTATCTGGCTGGATGGCAACCAGGAACTGCAGCGCCCTGAAGAACTCGAACCGGAACGGAAGATGGGCGAAAACGGTGTCCTTGTCATCGGCGATAAAGGCAAGATTCTCGGCGGCGGCTGGAGTAGTTCCCCGCGTATCATCCCGGAAGCAAAAATGAAAGCCTACAAACGCCCTGCCAAAACGCTCCGCCGTTCACCGGGCCACCATCGTGAATGGCTGGACGCCATTAAAGGCGGACCGGAACCGTCCAGCAATTTTACATTTGGCGCCATTCTGACGGAATTTGTTCATCTTGGCAATCTTGCTCTCCGCTCCGGCAAAAAGATAGAATGGGACGCGGACGCTATGAAAGTCAAAGGATGTCCGGAACTGGACAAATATATCCAGGGCGAATATCCTCAGGGATGGGACCTCAATAATATCTGATGCATCGGCCTAAGTAATTGAATCGTAAATACCCGAAACGGTCATTCAGACCGTTTCGGATGAGATACTCACAATCTCAATGGCGATGTATTTTGTCTTGAATAAAAGTTTGCTTAATCCCGGTTTTTCTTTATAATCACAGAAAACAAATGAAGCAAAACCGGAAGCATAGTTTTGAAAAAGATTACCATCACAGAAATCGCACACTTAGCGAATGTTTCGATTGGAACCGTCGACCGCGCAATCAACGGACGGCCCGGCATCAATCCTGAAACCAAGAAAAAGATTCTGGCCATTGCCCAACAGCACAACTACCAGCCAAACCGCCTGAGCAAAGCACTGGCACACCAAAAGCAGGTTCGTATCGGCGTAATTACCCTTCCAACGAATAACCCGTTTGTGAACACGCTGATCCACAGCGCAAAATCAGAAGAAACCGCGCTCTATGATTATGGATGCCGATTGGTCATAAGGTCGCTGACCCATATCGATACCCGTGAAGAAGCCGAACTGATCAGCAGCTTTATCCAGGACGGTATCGATGCCCTGGCAATCGGCGGCATAGACCACCCCGAAATCGTCGATGCAATCAATCGGGCAGTTGAACACAATATTCCGGTAGCCGCGTTCAATACCGATGTTCCCGAAAGCCGCAGAGTGTGCTTTATTGGACAGGATTTATATCAAAGCGGAATGGTTGCAGCAGCTCTGCTCTGTAAATTTATGGGGGGCAAAGGACGCCTCTTTATCCTGCAGGGACACCATGATATTTCCGCGCATCGTGAACGCCTGGCCGGCTTTGAGGCTGTCGTCAAAACAGATTTCCCGCAAATCGAAATCGCTGCGATCGAGGAATGCGGCGATGAGGACGAAATCGCATATACAAAAACGAAAAATATCCTGGAAAGAGACCCAACCATATCCGGAATCTACACCGTCGCCGGAGGCAGCATCGCAGCAGGCCAGGTCATTAAAGAATGCCAAAGGGCCGGCACGATAAAAATGGTCTGCAATGACTATATCAGCGGCATCAGAGAATTGCTCGACAGCGGCATTATCGATGCGACCATCCTGCAGGACCCGATTACGCAGGGCAGCCTGCCCATCCGGCTGCTGTTTAATTACGTCTTTGACGGCATCAAGCCCGACAAAGAGATGTACCATACCGCGATCCAGGTGGTAACAAAATATCACAAGGTTCCAATTGACAAAAACACCTGATTCCGCACAGTTTCAATCGGCTGTTGGGGCGGCACGCAATACGGTAAAGCACAGAAAAACTATCGGGCCCGACTCTTCCTGCATATCGCTTTATACTCATCCAGCATAATCTTATAGCTTTCTACCGGCATACCGGAAAAGATGCAGTTCGACGTCGAAAAGATATACCGCTTGCCCACCCCGCCGTGCTCCATGCAGTAGCGGACCGAATTGCGAATCTGACCTTCATCCGCATCCTGCATCAGGTTGCAGGCCACATTGCCCATCAGCAGCCAATCCGGATACTGCTGCCGGACGGTTTTAATATCCATATGAGCCTGCGGGTCGACCGACTGGAAACCATCGACGCCGGTCTGATACAAAGGCTCCAGTATCTCACGAAGATCCCCATCGGAATGCAGAATCACCGGAATCTTCAAATCATGAATCACTTCAATGATTTCAGTCATATAGGGAATGACAAACTCATTAAACTGCTTGGGCGATATAAAGGGACCTTGGTTAAACCCGAAATCGGTATTCTGAACGATAAAATCCACCCCGGCGTCAGCCTGACGCCTGGATAATTCTTTGGCGGCCTGACATTTCTGGCGGGCTCGCCGATGCATTTCATCCGGGCGTTCAAATAAAGTGACGACAAAATCCATCATCTCCTCGCCCGTCGGCATCCAGAAGACCCCATCGGAACTGAATGCAAAGACCATCGCCTTGTCGCCCAGATGCTTTTTCAGATGTTTAATTGCGTAACACTGATCTTCGGGAAATTCATATCCCATCGCCGGCACCGCTGCCCACTCCATCTGATCAATCAGCCGGCAGCAAATCTGTTCATAAAACACGAGACCCGCGTGACGCTTTTGTTCTGCCGAACTATAAACGCCCTCCCGTACCGTCTGCCAGTCCATATTGAACATTTCCTTTTCAAGCTGAAAGACCAGCTCAAAATGCGGCGGCACATCCGGCACAGCCCCCTTAAGCAGCATTTCCAACCGTTGTCGAGGATTCAGTGTCACTTTATTCTCCAAAATCTAACCGTTTTAAATAAAAGTTAATACTTAACTCTATTGACATCAACTATTCACTATTCTTTAGCTCGTCCGCAGATAATTGACAGCATTGTTAAAAATGGTCATTCCGTCCGGCGTGCCGTTCCTTTCCTTCAGACGTGTCCAGCGAGGATGCTGTGTCCAGCGGATAAACCGCTCCGGATGCGGCATCATTCCCATCACCCGCCCCGTAGAATCCGTCAGCGCCGCGATAGCATCGGTTGAACCGTTGGGGTTAATCGGAAAGCCCCCTGCGTTGCCGTGTTCATCGACATAGCGGAACGCCACATGACCGTTGGCCTTGATGCGTTCTAAAGTCTCGGCGTCTTTGGTGACTATTTTACCCTCGCCGTGCGCAACCGGCACATACAATCTGCGGTTCGGGTCCACAAACACACACCGGCTCGTACCCGGCTGCAGATGCACCCAGCGGTCTTCATATTTGCCGCTGTCGTTATCGGTCAGCGTGGCCGGCATATCGGTTAAATTCGGATGGGCCTTGCCGTCTAAGTCCGGCAGCAGCCCTGTTTTAATCAGCACCTGAAAGCCGTTGCAAATCCCTAATATCAGCTTGCCTTGCTCGACAAACCGATGCAGCGGCTCGGTGAGGTGATGAACCACCTGGTTGGCCAGAATTTTGCCCGCCGCCACGTCGTCGCCGTAGCTGAAACCGCCCGGAAAAACCAGAATCTGAAACTGATCCAGCAGCGACGGATTTTCAATCAGCCGGTTGATATGAATCCGCTGACCGACCGCCCCGGCCTGCTCAAAGGCATATTGTGTTTCCACATCACAATTTACACCCGCCGCCCGCAACACCAATACATTCACTTGTGCCATATTGTAATTTCTCAGCCCTTAGGGCTGTCCTTTATTTTACCTTTTTACTTTTGCCTTTTAACTTTTTTTACCACGCCAGCGGTTTCTGCCAGGCGTTTTTCATCGTCAAGAGATCGCAATCGACCACCACATTCTGTTTCCGGTCGAGAATCGTCAGTTTGCCGCTGGCGGTGACTTCGCCGATTTTACCGAACGGCAGGTTTGCCATCAGCAGTGCAAATGCATTGAAGTTTTCGGGAGCGATTTCCACGATATACCGGCTGTTGGACTCGCTGAAAAGCTGTGCATCGGTTCGCACGCAATCCTCGCTCGTCGGCAGGCCGCGCAGGTCGGCGTCGATACCCATCCCGCCGGCAAAGGCCATTTCCGCCAAAGCCACCGCCAGTCCGCCTTCGGAGCAGTCGTGGCAGCTTCGCACTAAGCCCTTGGCAATCGCTTCGCTCATTTTGGCGGCGGTTTTGGCCGCTCGTTTGATATCGACCTTGGGAACACTGGCTCCCAGTTCTTTATGATTGCGGTAGTAATGCGAGCCGCCCAGTTCGTTGGCGGTAAGGCCTACAACAAACAAGAGATTGCCCGCTTCTTTGGCGTCCATCGTAACGCACTGATTGACGTCATCGACTATCCCCATTGCGCTAATCAGCAGGGTTGCCGGAATCGAAATGGTTTTGCCGTCTTCGCAGACGAATTCATTATTGAGCGAATCTTTGCCGGAGATAAACGGCGTACCGTAGCCCATCGCACCGTCGTAGCAGGCCTGGGCCGCACGCACCAGCGAACCAAAGGTCGTCGGCCGGCTGCAGTTGCCCCAGCAGAAGTTGTCCAGCAGAGCGATACGGTCGTACCGGGCGCCGACACTAATCAGGTTGCGAATCGCCTCATCGATTCCGGACAACGCCATCCAGTAGGGGTCGATTTCACCGTAGCAGGGATTCATGCCGCACGCGACGGCAATTCCTTTGTCAGTCTGATGGAGCGGACGAATTACCGACGCATCGGATGGGCCGTCGTTGGCAATGCCGGTCAGGGGTTTAATCACACTGGCCGCCTGGACTTCGTGATCATATTGGCGAATGACCCATTCTTTACTGGCGACATTGTAGCTCGACAAAATCCCCAGCAGATCGTCGTTGTAATTTTTCTTTTCGGCAATGACCGGCTCGGACAGCTTGGGCGTTTGCCAGACCGCCTTGCGTGAGTATTTGCTGATACCCTCATGGAGAAACTCCATCTCCAATCTGCCGACTTCCACGCCCTTGTACCGCAGCACAAGCTGATGGTCGCCGGTGAACCGTCCGATGACCGTCGCTTCAACATCTTCGGAGGCAAACAGCGCCAGCGTCTGTTCGAGTTTATCGGGATGGACGGCGATGACCATACGTTCCTGGGCTTCGCTAATCCAGATTTCGGTATAGCTAAGACCGGAATACTTCAGCGGGACTTTTTCCAGGTCCACGACCGCGCCAAGCTTTTCGCCCATTTCGCCGACGGCACTGGAAAGCCCGCCCGCGCCGCAGTCGGTGATGGCATCATAGAGACCCTGATCGCGGGCAACCAACAAGACATCGAGGACCTTCTTTTCGGTAATGGCGTTGCCAATCTGAACCGCATGTGAGAATATGGTCTCATGCTCATGCGTCATTTCGCCGCTGGAGAAGGTCGCTCCGTGAATGCCGTCGCGTCCGGTGCGCCCGCCGACAACAACAATGTAATCGCCGACCTTTTGATGCTTAAAGCATTTATCGCGGGGAATCAATCCTACGTTGCCGCAGAAGACCAGCGGATTGGCAACGTAGCGGTCGTCAAAGTAAATGGCGCCGTTGATGGTCGGAATACCCATTCGGTTGCCGCAGTCACGCACGCCGGAAACAACGCCCTTCATAATACGCCGCGGATGCAGCACGCCCTTGGGCACTTCGGTCGGTTTCATATCCGGCCGGGCAAAGCAGAAAATGTCGGTATTGGCGATGGGCTTTGCACCCAATCCGGTACCCATCGGGTCACGAATCACGCCGCCGATGCCGGTAGCCGAACCACCATACGGGTCCAGAGCGGACGGGTGGTTGTGGGTTTCGACCTTAAAGCAAACGGCCATATCTTTTTCAAATTCAATCACGCCGGCGTTGTCGGAAAAGACCGAAATACACCAGTCTTTGTTGAGTTCTTTGGTCGCACGGAATACGGTCTCTTTGAGCAAGTTATCAAATTTGACTATCTTGCCGTCGTGATCCATTTCCACGGCGCTTTTGAGTGTCTTGTGAACACAGTGCTCGCTCCAGGTCTGCGCCAGGGATTCAAGCTCGATATCCGTCGGTTCGCGTCCGATGCGCTTAAAGTAGTCTTGAATTGTCCGCATCTCGGTTAGGGTCAGGAACAAATCTTTTTCTTTGCTGAGTTTGGTCAGCCCCTCATCATCCAAATCCCGAATCGGAATATGGACGAGATTCATCTGGTACGGCTGGGTATGCGGGCTTGGCGGTTCGGCATCCGAGCCATAGATCGCTTCTTCAATGCAGTCATTAGCCAGCAATTTTCTGCTGATATTCTGGGCATCATCCGAGGTGATATCACCCAGGAGGACATATTTGCGGGCGGTACGCACGCCTTCGACCGCATTGGCACCCATATCTTTCAATCCCGCCATAACCGACTCGGCGGTCGGGTCGGTAACGCCGCTCTTGAGATGCACTTCAATGACAGAAGCCTGCACCGTGCCCGCGGGCGCCGGTGAGCGGCCAATGCAGTAATCCTGGCAAACCGGGTCGGCAAGCAATTCTCTGCCTACTCTTTCGGCAAAGGCTTGATCGAAATCCGCCTCAATCAAATACACACGGGTAAAATGCACATCTTGAACCGAGTTGACTCCCAACTCACGAATGCTCGCCAAGGTCGCTTTTCCATGCACATCCGCAAAGCCCTGACGGCTGGTAATCTCAAATCGCCAATGTCTCACAATAAATCCTTACAAATTTTTATCCTGTTTTCACAATCCGCCGGGACGGCCATTGAGGCTCTAGTCAGTGTCCACGGACAATCGGGGTATCTTATACAGAAATACCGAAAAAGTGAAATGTTTTTATGCAGAAACATTAAACCTCCGGTTTGCTGAGTAAGACTCTTTCCCAATGTGAACGGGCTTGCTTTGTGACTATGTAATCACACATCCTATTTCTCCTTTCTCTCATATATTCACTTTTCATGCTGATTGCTCAGCAGAGGCACCATTATGTCCCTCCATATATAAGGGGTGAAAATGCGACTTATGAAAAATTTTTTTGACCGATTTGGGTTCGCATTGACTGTAAGTTCTTACAGAATAAGCTCGAAAAATTTTTCTAACTTTTTTGATTTTTTTGTAACTATAAAATATTTGTAGGACATAGCAAATCTTTTATTAGGTTAATATGTCAAGATATACGCTTATAATGAGGACAGGAGAGGATTTTTTTGAACAACGATTTCTGGAGATTATAAACCAATTATTCTACAGAAAAAGGCGAATGACTGCTGCGTATTCTCTATTTTATTTGATATTCTATGCAGGCCTTGTCTTGTACTGCCGGGTTTCGCTTCAAGGCGCATTGACCAGATTTGAGAAAAAATTATCTTGCAGGCAGGCAATATTTGAATCATAATGTCCGTTTTGCATGGCGATATGCGATATTAACAAGTAAAAAGGGATATTCGATGGGACCAAAACTGCGTGGTTTGATTAAACTACAGCAAGTGGAAAACCGGCTTCGTGCCGTACAATCCAAGCTGATGCGTTGTCGGAGAAGTGTACTGTTTCAGGAAAATCAGCTTCGGACGCTGCAGAGCAATCTGGAGGCGAAACACGAAGAAATCAAACTGACTCGCATTCAGGCAGATCGCCTTGAGCTGGAATTGAGATCCCGTGATGAGCATATCGGTAAATTACGCTCGGCTTTAAACACCGCCCGGACCAATAAAGAATATTCTGCTATTCTGACCGAACTTAACACCTCCAAGGCCGACGATTCCAAACTGGAAACGCAAGTTCTGGAATTAATGAAAAACATCGAAGCCGACCAGGCGTCCTGCGTTGAAATCCAGAAACAAATCGAAGAGCAGAAATCCAAGATGGATCAAGTCCGTTCTGAGGCTGAAATCAAGGCCGCGGAATTGCAGAAAGAAGTCGACGCAATCCAGAAAGAATGGGACTTGTACGCCGCGAAAGTGCCGGCGGACCTGTTATCCATCTTCAAACGCGTCGCCGAGACTTATGACGGCGAAGCCATTGCACAAGTCGAAAAAATGGATCAAAACAGCACAAACTACAGCTGCGGGGGCTGCTTTATGGGCCTGCCGGCAGAGGTGGTCAATATCCTTTCCAACAAAGACGAAGTGTTCCGCTGCACGAATTGTACCCGGATTCTGGTCTTGCAGGACGACAGCGAATAACTGACAATATTGTGGCGGGAGCACAAGGACGTGAGTAAATTAATCTTGTACACCGACGGAGGAAGCCGAGGCAATCCCGGCCCGGCGGCTGCAGCTTTTATTCTAAAAGACCCCAACGGCAAAACCCTGTCCGGACAGGGCATTTTTATCGATAACGCCACGAATAATATCGCCGAGTATTCCGGGGTGATTTACGGCCTGAAGGCGGCCAAAGAAGCCGGGGCGACGCAGATCGAACTGCTTAGCGACAGCGAACTGCTGATTAAACAGCTCCACGGGCAATACAAAGTCAAAAGCGAAAATCTCCGGGAGCTGTACTGCGAGGTGATGGATTTACTGACCTCTTTTGAGTCCTGGCAGGCACGCCATATCCCCCGCGAAAAAAACAGCGAGGCCGATGCTCTGGCCAACCGCGCGATGGACGCCAAGAAGGATGTCGAACTCAGCGTTAAACGCAGCCTTGAGCAAGTCCGGCCAATCCGTCTGGGTGTGATGATCAGCGGCGGCGGAAGAACACTGCTGAATATTGATGAGCAAATCAAGGCGGGCAAGCTGAGCGCGGAAATCGCTGCGGTTATTTGCTCCCGCCGGGAAATCAAGGGCGTTGAACTGGCTAAGCAGCTTGGCTTTGAGCCGAAGATACTCCGTGTCAAGGATCATCCGGATATCGAACAATTCAGCAAAGCCATCGCCGAAACACTCGACAGCGCCAAGGTTGACCTGGTGGTTCAGGCCGGATGGCTGTGCCTGTGGCACATTCCAAAGCACTATGAAGGCCGTGTGATGAATATTCATCCCGCCCTGCTGCCCAGTTTCGGCGGTCAGGGAATGTGGGGGCATCATGTGCATGAGGCGGTTTTGAAAAAGGGCTGCAAGGTCAGCGGCTGCACGGTCCATTTCTGTACCAATGAATACGACGAGGGTCCTATCATCGTCCAAAAAGGCTGTCAGGTCAAAGAAAATGACACGCCGGATACGCTTGCCGGGCGCGTTTTTGAGCTGGAATGCCTTGCCTATCCTGAGGCGATTCAGCTTTTTGCCGAGGGCCGGTTGAAAATCGTTGACGGAGTTGTGAAAATCAAGAAATAGCAATGTGCCGAAAGGATGACATTATGCGAAAATTCGTACTGATTGGAATCATTATCGGGATCGCTGGAATCGCCCTTCTGGCCGGCGGCTGTGTGGAACGAAAATTGACGATTGTGACCAGTCCTGCCGACGCGGTGGTCTGGCTGAATGACGAGGAAATCGGAACCACGCCGGTGACGGTCAATTTCAATTGGTACGGGGATTATCGTATCCGGGCTGAAAAGTCGGGGTATGCCATCCTTAATACGCATCAAAAACTGAAGCGGCCGCTGCATGATGTCTTTCCGTTTGACTTTTTCGCAGAATGCCTGTGGCCGGGGCGTATTGTTGACAATTATACGTGGGAATTTAATTTAGAACCCTACCAGCCGCTTTCGTCAGAGAAATTGATTGAAGATGCCAATCAGGCACAGACCGGTTTCCAGAAAGAAATCGACATCGCCAAAGAGCAGATTCAGGCCTCCCAAGGGGAAAAGAAAAAATAAGTGATAATATCCTACCAGGTATTTACAGCGTTTTAAGCCAGTTTTGTGCAAACAGCGAGATGTCCTGCAAGTCGACTGTTCCGCTGCGATTCAAGTCGGCTCCACCGCAGTAATTATTTGAGGTTGAGCAATTGTTTTCAAGCCAATGGGTCAACAGTTGCGTCAAATCCAACGTATCGATCTTGTTATCTTTGACTAAATCGCTGAACTTCGGCTCATATCCAATGCTGCGAGTCCAATGGTCGATAAACAGCTCGAGATCGAATAAATCGACCGTTTCGCTGTAATCTAAATCAATGCCTCCGCAAAAGCCGTTAGCTGAGTTGCAATTATTTTCAAGCCATTGTGTGGCAAACTGAGCATAATCCTTTATGTTGATACGGGTATCAGCAGCAAAATTGCTGCAATATGAAGAATCACAGGGACTAACATAGGCCCGCGAAATGACAACCGGAGGATTAACCGGAAAATCAGAAAGCGATGCATTAATGTATGCCGTTTGAACATTGGCGATTACATCAACAACCGCAAGCCCTCCAATCACCTTTCCAAAAACGCAATACCCGACATGATCCGCGGCATTTGCCTTATCCAGAAACAGGTTGTCTTTGTGATTGATATAAAATTGTGATGTCGCGGAATTGGGATCGTTTGTCCGAGCCATCGCAACGGTACCCCGGAGATTACTTAATCCATTGCCGCTTTCATTGATGATGGGTGAATAGGTAACCTTGTTGGGGTCTGCGTGAGAAGGATAAATATAATTGCCCTCGATATAGTACGCCCCCGCCTGAATCATAAAATCCTTAATACCCCGATGAAATACCAGGTTGTCGTAAAAGCCGTGGTTGACATAGCGTAAAAAATTATCCACCGTAACGGGAGCGGCTTGGGGATAAAGCTCTATGGACATAGTACCCAGATTGGTTTCCAAAACAACAACAGGATTATCTGCAAAGCTACAGACTGAAATTGACGTGACCATCAAAATCACGCAGAGACATTGAGCTGTTTTTTTCATCAACCCTGTATCCGACAAAATAACCCCCAAAGAGGATTTAAAAACCCTTAGAGGCGTTTATTATACAAAAAAAGGGGGCAAAAATCAAGGTCTTTAGGATTTACCGTCGTTTTGGTCCGATAAGACATAGCCCCGATGTATTGCTTCTTTTTTTACCGCCTCCATAATTCTCGGAAGGTCTCTGGGCAGGTCAATGCGCTTTCCACCCCCATTCGGATATACAATCTTCAAAATTCTATTTTTTTCAAACTCTCTGGGTTCGACCTCAAAACGCATCTTGAAACCGCAGCGATAGAAGGCATCCAATTTGGGGACCGGCAGCAATTGCGGGGATGGATTGTCGCAAATCCCGGGAACCAGAATGGGAGCGACAAAGCCGTCATCCAGCCCGACATCCATATTTCGTCGTATCATATTGACTAACAAGGTTCCATTGAACCACTGCCCTCTCATCTTTTCGGCTGCACGTCTGGCAACAGTTGCATCTTGAGTTCCGAGACGCTCAAGCTCCTCTTTAAGCTCGATCGTCATGGCCTTATTGAATCCGCAATCTTCATGCATAAGGGCCCTGGCCGCCAGTTGGACCCCCAGGAGATTCGAATAGATATCTTCCCAGGAAAAAGCCGAAGGTTCTTCGGGCAAAACAGCCATACATTTGTAACCGTAAAACGTCACAATTTCGTGCCAGGTGCCGAGTGTATAGGTAAAGTACTGGCTTAACTCGAGAGAAATTTCATGGATGATCTTCTGTTTTTCTGCCTTTGACAGCGTCGTCCAGTTGGCCGGATAGGTAAATGTTACAAAATAGGAGGAGGGTTCTACATTCAGTTTGAATGTCAAATGAGTATCATTTGCGGTCAGATGTTTGCTGGTTCTGGTGTAAAGATATCGGGTATAGTCGGCATAAATACGCAGATGAGTGATATCAATATGCCCGCCGCGGCAGGTGTAGGCAATACCATTACTCTCAAACAGGGAATTGTCATAATTATGACTGCCCAGATGATTGGCATCCAAAAAAAAGGTTCCCGGCGTTGAGGTGGCATAACTGCCCAGTCTGGGCCGGGGCTCATTATTGATTGAAAATGAACACCCGGTAAGGCAGACCGTTCCACATACTGCGGCTACAATAACGTTTATGAATTTTGTTTTCTGCACGGGTTTCCTTTTTGCCTGAAAAAAATAATTAAACCGGCCGGAACGGCAACTGTCAACGATTTTTTGTTGCTATTGCAGATATAGATATGCTATAACCGGAGCAGTTCGTTCAATATACGCTACGGGATTTCAGCCCAGACAATTGGGATAAATTCGGACGAGATTTGACGATGGCACCACAAGCGGTTATGATAGATAAACCTTTTGAATCAAGGCTGAGCCGGTGTTCGGCCGACATCAGGGATGAGTAGTCTTATTGGAATGACATGTGGAAAATGGACGTACAATATACGTAGTCAGCGACTTGCATATGGGCGATGGCGGGCCGCGGGATAATTTCGCTTTTGATAATAAGTCGCAGCAGTTTTCCCTTTTTCTGGACTATGTAGAGACACAAAATGCAGAAGTTTTCATTCTTGGCGATTTATTCGAATTCTGGCAGGCGAATATCAGCCGGACCATTATGGAACGGATGCCATTTCTGGACCGTTTGGCTCGAATGCAGGCCCGTTACATAGTGGGCAATCATGATGCGGACCTGGAGGAATTCATCGACACGAAACTGATGAATCATGCTTTCTTTGAGCAGATGAGCGGCCCTTTTACCCGTGAGATTGGCGGCAAGCGGTTTAAGTTTATGCATGGTCACGAACTGGACCCGTTTAATCGGGAAGGGACTCCAAGCTGGGGGCGTATCCTTTCGATTTTGGGGGGCATCATCGAAGACCGGAAAGGCTCGCCCCTGCTGTCAGCGGGCGGAGTTACCGAAAAAAGCCTGCTGCGTATCGGACGGGGCTTTATGTGGATCTGGAATATGTCGGTCAACCGATTTGAAAAGGGACTTCCAGTTCCCAAGGCCGCCACATTTGAAGATATGCTCACACCCGCCCAATACCCGGAGAAGGTCAAGGGGATTTTGGCATTGTATCAAAAAAACCGGCTTGCCGAGGGATATGATATTCTGGTGGCAGGTCACACCCATAAGGCAGGCGGCTATGGGGACTGGTATTACAACAGCGGCTGCTGGGTCGGTCTGCGAAATAATTATCTGCGAATTACGCCGGACGGGACGGTCTGTGTCGGCGAGTGGAAACACGGGCGTCCGAACGAAAACGTCCGACAGGAACAAACTCAATAAGACAATCGCTGAAAGCTAAACTATGTCCAAAAAGAAAAAAACCAAATTCATTCGTCCGCTGCGCCTGATCCGGGGCAATTTGAAAAAAGCTGGTCTGCCTCCCGGAACCGTCGTATATGCCGGCGACCGTCCCAGTGTTCCGACGCGGATTACGGTGATGGATTATGACGCGAACACGTTCAAAGAACAAATGCTCGACAATATCGAAGAGGCGTTTGCCTGTAAAACATCGCAGACCACAACGTGGATCAACATTGACGGGCTCAGTGATACGGGTATCGTAGAGAAAATCGGCAGGAATTTTGACCTGCACCCCCTGGTGCTGGAAGATATCGTCGTCCCCAGTCAGCGTCCCAAACTGGAAGACTATGATGATTATCTCTATATCGTGGTGCGGATGTTCCGATATGATCACGCACACAATGAAGTCTTAAGCGAACAGATCAGTATGATTCTGCGGAATAACTGCCTGATTACTTTCCAGGAAACCGTCGGCGACGTATTTGATAACGTTCGCGACCGGCTCCGCGGCAACAAAGGACGAGCCCGCAAGATGGGCGTCGATTATCTGGCCTATTGCCTTATTGACGCAATTGTCGACAATTATTTCTCGGTTCTGGATACCTACAGTGAAAAAGTGGAACGGCTCGAAGACGACCTGCTTTCAAGCCCGGAACCCCATACCTTATCGAAGATTCACGAATTCAAACGCGAACTGACCTTGCTTCGCAAAAACGTCTGGCCGATGCGGGAACTGACCGCAGCATTGCAGCGGACCGACAGCCAGCTGTTTCAAGAGTCCACCAAAATCTATCTGCGAGACGTGTACGACCATACGATTCAGATTATCGATACCATTGAAAGCCTTCGCGATATCGTGGCCAGCTTGCTGGAAATTTATCTGTCGAGCCTCAATACAAAAATGAACGCCCAAATGAAGATGCTTTCTCTAATCGCCACAATTTTTATGCCTCTGAGCTTCTTTGCCGGCGTCTACGGGATGAACTTTGAACATTTTCCTGAATTGCACAGCAAGTGGACATATCCCTATGGGTTCTGGGGGTTAATTGTAACGGTGGCCTCGACAATGGTTGTGATATTTAAACGGCAAAGATGGCTGTAGCCGCAGGGCAAAATGAATATAATAAAAAGGAAACTCAAGCAGCTGTATGATACGCTCAATCACAGCGCGACGATGCTGATTGTGCTGCAGGACAACCCTGACCCGGACGCTTTGGGTTCGGCGGTGGCTTTGCGGAAATTGGCCAACCATTTGTGCGATATCCAGTGTTCAATCACGCATTCCGGAATCATTGGACGGGCCGAAAATCGTGCGATGGTCAAGTACCTCGGGCTAAATCTGCGACAGGCCGATCAGGTGGATTTTCAGTCTTTTGATATGGTCGCGATGGTTGATACTCAGCCGGGAACCGGCAATAATTGTCTCCCGGCGGAAATTGAACCGGATATTGTGATTGACCATCATCCCTGCCGGAAATCTACCCGACTTTGCCGATTTACCGACATACGAAGCCGATACGGGGCAACTTCGACTATTCTGACCGAATATCTCATCGCCGCAGGAATCGAGATTGAAACTTCAGTCGCTACCGCCCTGCTGTATGGCATCCGCTCCGATACCCAGGACTTAGGACGCGATACCACCGCAGCGGATATCAATGCTCTGATGAAATTGTATCCGCAGGCCAATAAAAGAATCCTCAGTCAAGTCCAGCGAGGGTCGGTAGAACGCAGCTATTTTCGGCTTTTGGCTACGGCTCTTTCAAATACCCGAGTCTGGGGCATGACCGCGGTTACCTCTCTGGGGCAAATAGATAATCCTGATATGATTGGCGAGATGGCCGACTTAATTCTCCGTGACGAACAGATTGATTGGGTTCTGTGCCACGGGGTTTACCAAAATAAATTGCTTCTTTCGATTCGCACCGAAGCGGAAAACCCACCCGCATCAAAAGTGATTCGCCACCTGGTCGCCCGGCGCGGGACCGGCGGCGGTCATGTCAGCTACGCCGGCGGCCAGATCCCGATTGAAAAACTGCCGCAAAAAGACCTGACAAGATTAATTATCTCCCTCGAGCGGAATTTTATAAAACAAGTTGAGCCTGGCCAGCAAAAAGCGGCACCCCAAAAACTGCTCGGATGATATGGATTATTTGCCGCCCAGCGAGTAAATCACCTCGTAAAGCGCCTGAGTCCCATCAGACCCTCGGCCCTGGGCCGCAAGAACGCTCAGCAGTTCTGCCGCCAGTGCTGTTCCCGGTAAAGGCTGACCGATTTTCGCTGCATATTCCCGCACAAGCCGCAAATCTTTAAGCTGTAAATCGACTTTAAACGCCGGAGCAAAATCCCCTGCCAAAATTTTCGGACCCAGATTGACCAATGACCGGCTCGAAGCCGCCCCGCTTGTGGTTGCGGACAAGGTCGTATTCATATCCAAACCGGCCCGTTTGGCAAACGCCAGCCCCTCGGCGATGCTCATTATCGTGTGAATCACCATAATCTGATTGACCAGTTTGGTCTTTTGACCGGAGCCGACCGGACCGCAATGGGTAATGGTCGTTCCCATCGCATTGAGAACAGGACGGACCTTTTCGATGATCTGCGGATCGCCGCCAACCATGATGGACAATTTCGCTTCAAGGGCACCCTTTTGTCCGCCGCTGACAGGGGCATCCAACAGGGTAATTCCTTTTTGCCCAAGCTGAGCGGCTATCCGTTCAGTCGCATCCGGACTGATGGTGGAATGATCGATACAGATGGTGCCGGCCCTGGCCGCGTGAATCACTCCTCTGTCACCTAACAGGACCTGCTCAACATCAGGTGTATCGGAGACACACAGAAGCACGACATCTGCCTGTTTTGCCGCCTCTGCGGGGCTGCCCGCCCAAAGAGCGCCTGCCTTAAGGGGGACTTGGGCTTTGGATTGCGTACGGGAGTGAACGGTTAGCCTAAAACCTGCCTTGAGCAGATTACAGGCCATCGGACAGCCCATAATCCCCATACCAATGAACGCAAGCTGAGGAGGTTTCATTGAACTATCGAACCAGCCCTAACCGGCGGAGGGTTGCTCTTGCCCATTTACCAGAGCGGATCTGTGCCCAGACAAACAGCCAGAGAACAACCAGCCAAAGGCAGAAAAACCGCAGATAGCCGACGACCATCCAGAATGTTGAATTGGCGGCTCTAAAACTCCAGTCGCACAACAACTCTTCGGGCCGGTAAATGACACCGACGACCACCCCCGGGAGCAAGGACTGCCAGGGCAATAAAATCACCAGGCCAAACAGGGAGATGAAAAATGCACGGCTGATATGGTTAATCCCGCCAAGTCTTCCGGTCAGCGAGATTTTCAGACTCATCAAAAGCATCAGGCAATACATCGTGGCCACCACAACCAGAACAAAGTTACTGGCTTTGACCACGATCGAAACGGCCTGACAAGAAGGACGAACCCGGAAAATCGCAGGAATGGTTTTGTCTTCTGCTGCCACAGTCGGGGCCGCCTCCGCTGCGGGCGTATTGGCATCTGCTGCCGCGTTCGGCTCGCCGGGAACGACCGCTTCGGCCACGGCCTTGGCTGCCTGCTCAATAGGCTTTACCTCCGGGTTAGCTACGGGAGTTTCCGTTTTTACAGAGACTGGCGGCATCTTGCAGACTGTTACGGCACAGGCCGCTTTTGAACCCAACGGGCAAATCGCAGAGTCTAATTTCTCAATCCGGCCGGCCTGGTCAAGCCAGAACACCGCCTGGATGATGATCAAACAGAGAACCAGAATCACAAATAAAAAATTCTTCATCGATCGGATAGCACCAATCGCTTCGAGGCAATCCGTTGTCTCAATTAAATCCGGCATCTTATTGTCAGTTTTGTTATCTTCCATTCTATTCTCCAATTCAGAAAATTATTTCGAGGCATTATAGGCCTGATGTATCTTTTTTTCAAAGATTTCTAAAATATATAACACTTTATCGGCACAAATACAGATTAAAATTGAGATAACTGCATTTTATCTGGTATTTTTGTATCTATTATATGCAGATTGATTATGATTCTAAAACTTTTTGTGGATATAAAATTATCATAAAGCAAGGTTCTGAAAAAGTTTTTCGTCTTGCTTGGTGAATGATAAAGCCGTAAAAAGCCGATAAACCTACAAGTAAATGTTGTCTATACTGGAGATTTCATGACCGATTATTCTAAAATAGCAGCAGAAGAAACGTGGCGCATTTTCCGCATCATGGCCGAGTTTGTGGAAGGATTTGAATTGCTCAGCCAAATTGGACCAGCAGTATCCATATTTGGATCGGCTCGCACAGAACCCGGCACCCAATACTATGACCTGGCCGTCGATACGGCCCGGGCGTGCGGCAAAGCCGGGTTTTCGATTATAACCGGCGGCGGCGGCGGGATTATGGAAGCTGCCAACAAAGGGGCTCGTGATGCCGGCGTTAAGAGCGTAGGCCTCAATATCGAACTGCCGCATGAACAGCGGCCCAACCGGTTTCAAAATCTGTCGCTGCATTTCCGTTATTTCTTTTGCCGCAAGGTCATGTTCCTCAAGTACGCACACGGGTTTATCGCCATGCCCGGCGGCTACGGCACGATGGATGAATTGTTTGAAGCATTAGTTTTAATTCAAACATTGAAACAGGCTTATTTCCCTGTTATTTGTATGGGGTCGGAATACTGGAAGGGATTGTTCGATTGGATCGAAAAAACAATGCTCAATGAGCACAGCTATATTGACCCGCAGGACTTGAACGTCTTTACGATGTGTGATGATCCCGAACAAGCCGCCCAGATTATCGTTGATTTTCATAAAGCCAATGGACGCGGCGGCCTAAAGCAGCCTCCAGGCATTAAAGGAACATGGAACGGAGCTCAGTAACCCCATTCCAGATCGTCCTTGTGACGTGCTGACTTATTGGACAAAATCAATGCCTCAAGGTTTTATACAGGTTTTTCTTGTCGCCGCAGCCGGTGCTGCAGGAGCGTTGTGCCGGTGGGGAACCGGCAAATTGGCTGCGCGGCTTTTAGGCACAGGTTTCCCCTATGGCACATTGATCGTTAATGTTCTCGGATGCTTCCTGATAGGGCTGATCATGCATATCGGGCTTAATACCTCCCGAATTTCGGAAACGAGCCGGATTATGCTAACCATCGGCTTTCTTGGAGCCTTGACGACGTTTTCTTCATTCAGCTATGAAACACTGATGCTGGCCGAACAAGCCCGCTGGGTCAGCGTATTCATCAATATCGTATCGAATGTTGTTTTAAGTCTCCTGGCTGCGTGGGCCGGGCTGGCTGCGGCACGTATTTTATTTGGAGGCGCCAGCTAATGGACCGCTTATCCGGCAAACAAACACTGCTGAGAATCTTTCTGAGCGAATACGATACCTATCAGCATAAGCCAGCTTATCTGCAGATTTTGGAAATGCTGCGAAAAGAAAAAATTGCCGGGGCCACCGTCCTGCGGGGCGTGGCTGGGTTTGGCGCGCAAAGCCGCCTGCACCATGCCGGCATCATTGACATCAGCAACAATCTGCCGCTGGTAATCGAAGCGGTCGATACGGAAGAGGCCATCAAAGCCGTGGTTCTTAAACTGGAGCCTATGGTCGGCGATGGACTGGTCACACTTGAAGAAATCACCGTTGTCGGTTTTAAATCGAAATCATAATTTGTTGAAACAGGAATCATTATGCAACTGAAGTTAGCTCGCCTTGTAAAATGTCTCATTTTCTCATGTATTGTCTTTTGTCCTGCACTTTGGGCAGCCGCTGCTGAGAAGCCTGAAAAGCCGCTATTCGACGCCCGCCAGACCGAGCTGGCCAACGGACTGAAGGTTATTACCTTAGAAGATTTTTCATGCCCGATTGTCACGGTACAGGTTTGGTACGCAGTCGGCTCGAAAGATGAAAAGGCGGACCGTCAGGGGTATGCTCATATGTTTGAACATATGATGTTCAAGGGCACGGATCGCGTTGGACCCAAAGATCATTTTCAGCTGATTTCCAAGGCAGGCGGGTGGCTGAATGCCTATACAAGCTTTGACCAGACGGTGTATCACGAAACTCTGCCGGCCAGCCAAATTCAACTGGCTATGTGGCT
>JBHJNC010000004.1:0-11759 GCA_048497675.1 Gimesia maris | reverse complement strand
AATAAACCTTAATCCTCGATTGGCCTCAATCGTTTGTTCAATGGCATACGCCGGCGTTACGGTTTTATCAAACTGTGTTAGTGACAATACAGCCGCAATTAAGACAATCGCCGCAGCGGCGAATTTGAATGTATTTTTCATAAATGATCTCCTGACAATGTGGTTTTTGATAGATTGTTTTTGCGGGTTGTCAGAAGAGGTTTCAATCCGGCTCATTACATCCTGAACAAAGGATTCTTTGGAAGCGACCGCCTTGGCCAGTTCTTCCAATTGAACTTCGATATCTTTTTCTGGGTTCATTGTGTTACTCCTTTATCCTCTTTCGCAGGTTGTGATGCGCCCGCGAAAGCTGTTTGGTAATGGTTCCGACGCTGCGGCTGGTGATGTCTGCGATCTGCCCGACGGTATGGCCGCCGAAGTACCGCAGCAGGAGCACTTGTCTTTCCGATTCGCCAAGTTGCATCAGGCCGCCTAAAAGCTGACGTTTCTCGTCGTCAAGGTGTCCATTTCGTTGGTGGGCGGGCATTTGGGCGACATGGTCGAGCGGGACATCTGGCTTTTTCCTATCGGCAATGTCCAGTGCACACCGCCGGGTAATCGTCAGCAGCCACGGTCCGAATGCCGCCGGGTTGGAAAGCCGATGCAACTGTTGATAAGCTTTGACAAAGGCCTCCTGCGCGGCGTCTTCGGCGCTGTGGAAATTACCCAGCGTGTGAATTGCCGCGGCTTTGACCGGGCGTTCATAGCGACAGACCAACTCCGCATAGGCATCTTTCGAGCCGTCTAAAACCTCTTGAACTAATTCCGCATCCGAAACTGCCACCGAAGGCCTCCAGTGTTTCTGAAAGTAACCTGCCGCTGGCCCGTTCTGCCGAAACCGGTTATCGACATCACCGCAGCCAAAGCCGCATTTTACCATTCAGTTTGGTTGAATTCATCTATATAGACGGAACTATCGCGAAAAATGCGACAAATATTATTTTGCTATCTTACCACCTGGTAATTCTTGACAGCAGCGGACATTGGCCATAGGATAACAACAAAAGATAAGTTCTGTCGAATTTAATATCCATAGAATTATAACCGCGATGAATAACAAACCAAATTGGAACTTTAAAAAAACCAAAGGGCTTTTTATCACGGGCACAGATACCGGCGTCGGCAAAACACTGATTACCGGCGGGATTGCACGATTGCTCACCCTGCAGGGGGTGAAAGTGGGAGTATTTAAGCCCATAGCCACCGGCTGCAGAACCGAAATGGGCGAATGGGTCAGCGATGATGCGAAGTTTCTGGCGATGTGCGCCGAAATCAATGAGCCGCAAACGGTGATCACGCCGTCCTGTTATCAGATACCGGCTGCTCCGATTGTGTCAGCCCGGGCCGAAAAACGCCCGATTGACTTTGAGCAGATTGCCGCGATGTACAATTATCTGTGTGAACACTATGATGTTGTTCTGGTTGAGGGTATCGGCGGAGCACTGGTGCCGCTGGATGAGCATGTGAGCATATTGGATTTAGCCGCAGGGATGGGGCTGCCGACGGTGGTCGTCGCGCGCCCGCGATTGGGAACAATTAATCACACACTGCTGACCCTGCAGGCAGTGCGTACCGCGGGATTGCCGCTGGCCGGCGTGGTCATCAGCGGCTATAACGCCGCAACCGCCGACCTTGCAGAGGAAACCGCTGGAGCTATTATCGCAGAGGTAGGTAAAACTTCAATCCTTGCCGTAGTTGGCCAGGATGCGGATTCAAGTGTTGAGGAAATGAAATTGGGCAATATGGTTCTGGCCGGGCTGGGCGAATGCGACTGGAAATCCCTGATTGAATCTGCGTAACAACTTCCAAACGCAGATATTGCCTTCTCATAGTCTCTGTCTATCGCCTATTTATCCAACTAAATACGTTAGCCCTTATATCGCCAATGCCAGGGCTCAAATGCCATTGTGGAGTTTTTGGGGTACGAAAGTTCAAAACCATACTTTCCGGCGTTTTTCAGCAGCCAATGATATTCCGGCAGGGCCTCAAATTCAGCCGGGTTATTTTGGCCATCAATACCTTCCTCATTGACTAAATCAATCGCCTGACGTTCTGGATTGCCGTGTTCGCTATACCCTGGCCAGGCAACAAAACGAGCGGTTTCCCGGATAGAATAGTCGTGATTCTGGAGGTAAAATAAAAAAAGATAGAGCTGGTAGGCCGGCGAACGGTATCCGGAGGTCACATATACTGTTTTGCCGATTTCGGCTTTCATTGCCGAGGACATTGAAACAAAGGCATCATAGACGGGTTTGGGCAAGAATTGAGGCGGAATCTCCTCCGGGCCGGTAGGAGGATTTATTTTCTGTCCTGTAATAATCACCAGCTCAGGCTGAACCTGGGAGATGCCCTGATAAGGAAGGGATTGATTGAATTGCGCAACATCCAGGTCTTCAAATCGCCTCAGAAAAGCCTGCTCCTGAGCATCTAATGGGGCGTATAATTCTTCGATTGTCAATGCCGCAAGGTCATGTCTGGCTCGCCTTTCTGTTATGACAGGGTCTAATTTACCCAGAATACGCACAACATTCTCACGATCACGCCGAGCAAGACTATCCACGTTAACAGTATTGAAAACGCAGCCTGACAGCGAAAGCAAGACTATTGATAGCAATAAGAACTTATTCATCAATATCTTCGTCAACTTCAAAAACATCCGGATGAGGTTTTTTATTCAGCAGCCGTCTGAAATCACTGGGTATCGAACTTTCAAACGCCATCATCTTGCCGCTCGCGGGGTGCTTAAATGTCAGTGAATTGGCATGAAGAGCAAGCCGGCGATAGGAATCGTCGGGTTTACCGTATTTTTTATCACCAATTATGGGATGCCCAATATCCGCCAGATGAACACGGATTTGATTCTTTCTGCCGGTAAGCAGGGTAATCTCCAGCAGACTGGCATTGGGGGTTTCTTTGATCACTTTGTATGCAGTATGCGCGAGCTTACCTTTGGCTGGGTCATTTGTCGAATAGACCTTGAACATCTTGTTTTCCGCCAGATACGAGGTAATCGTACCCTGTTTTTTCTTGAGCTGACCATACACGACTGCCAGATACTTCTTTTGGGTTTTTTCCCAATTCGCCTGCAAATCGAACTTGGCATCTTCGGTTTTGGCAAAGACAATCAGACCCGAAGTGTCGCGGTCAAGACGATGAACAATAAAAATTCTATTTCTGGATTTTGGATTACCTTTTCTGACAAAATCGGTCAGGGCATAATAGACTGTCTTTGACCGGTTTGTGCTGGTTCCGACCGTCAGGAGGCCGGCGGGTTTATCAACAACAAGAATATCTTCATCCAGATATAGCAGTTCAAGACCTCTGGGAAGATGTTTGGTATTCGGTTTTTTTGTTTTCTGCATTCTTAAATCCTCAGCTTATCTTGGCTTTTGTTATACCCCTTCAGTTCGAGGGTATCAATCAAAACATCCGAAAACCGCAAAAAATCACTCGACATACAAAATTATGGGACCATGCCGATTCTTTTTTGTACGGATTGACACTAAAACCTGCATTTATCACGCAAAAGCAGATTAATTGTCAAATCTATGATTATAGTCGTCAATTTGCTAATCTCTTTGGACGACATAGCATAAAGGACTATTATGGGCTAAATGTTCATAAAGCCATCCTTAAGGCACTTAGCTCGCTGGTATTAATAGCTTGTTCTCGAGTTTGAAATGGCTGTAAAAAATGAAAAATTAGAACTTCGGCACATCATATCTAAGTATTTGGTCGTGCTGACTCTGTTTGCAACAGTGCTGTGCGGCATCCGAGTCTATCAAACCCGGGGCAAATATAAAGATTATGCCGAGCAGATTCAGAGCTGGCAGACACAAATTAAAAAAGGCCAGGTCCAGGTGATGACCTCAGAAGAAATCCGCCAAAGCTTTGGAGATGGGATTTTTGAAGAAATAATATTTCTGTCCGTCAGCCTGATTTTCTTCGTTGTAGCGTCTTCGGTAGTTGTCTATGGTCTAATAAAAAAGGCGATCCATTTCAATCACTTTATCAGTCAGTCACTGGATGCGATGTCTCATCCGGTCTATATCCTGGACGCAGAGAATGATGAAATGGTAATGAACAACCGGGTAGCTGATGTCAACAGGCCGTTGGTAAATGATAAATGCACACTAATTTGTCACCATAAAGATTTAACCTGCGATCTGAAAAAACACAGGTGCATACTTGACCAGGTACGAAAAGAAGGACAGCCCGTCATCCAGGAAAGAGAGTACATCGGTCAGGACGGCCAAACCCATACCATCGAAATTCATGTCAATCCGATCTGCGAAGATACAAAAATCACTCATACTTTATGCTATGCTCTGGATGTTACAGAACAGAAACGAAAAGAAGAGAATCTGCGCAGACAACGGGAAAATCTGCAGGCTGTTTTCGAACTGGCTCCGGTTGGAATGCTTTTGACCGATGAATCACTTCGTATCCAATTGGTCAACCAAGCCTGTAAAAATATTATCGGCAATGACCTCGGAAAAGTCGTCGGAATGCTTCCTGGCGACGCCCTGCAGTGCCTACATGCGATTCAAAACCCCGGCGGATGCGGTACCGGAGCAGAATGTGCCATCTGTAAATTGCGATGCAGCTTCAAAGAAGTCCTGAAAAACAATATCCCCGTACAGCAATTAGAAAAAGAAATGATGCTCATAGCAAACGGGCATAAAAAGAAGATTTTTCTTGAAATCAGTGCGCTTTCGATCTCCTTAGATGGAAGACGCTATGTCATGGCTGTGCTGAACAATATCACCGAACGGAAACAGGCCGAAGAGCAGCTTTGCCTGGCACGAGAGCAATCCGAACAGGCACGCCATCAGGCTGAACAACTTAACAAACGACTCGATATCGCTGCCCAGCAAGCCAATAAACTGGCACAGGAAGCCATAAACGCCAATCAGGCTAAAAGCAATTTTCTGGCGGCCATGAGCCATGAAATCCGTACCCCCATGAACGCCATTCTTGGATTCAGTGACCTGCTGGCAGATGAACCTTTAGAAGAGCAGCAGCGAGGGTATGTCAATCTTATTCGCAGCAGCGGAGCAACCCTGCTGGGACTAATCAATGATATCCTTGATTTTTCAAAGATTGAGGCCGGCAAACTGACAATAGAAAAAACAGATACTCAACTGGATGTGATTCTGGAAGAATTAGAATCAATGTTCCGTCCGATGGCTACCAAGAAAGGTATTGAACTGGCAGTCCTGCAGTGTGATGATTTACCCAGAGTCATCAACACCGACCCAATGCGGCTGCGGCAGTGCTTGATTAACTTAATCAACAATGCAATCAAGTTTACCAGTCATGGACATGTCTATGTAAACGTCTCAGCGCAGCGAAGGAAAAACAAATATTATATTCAATTTGATGTCGAAGATACCGGTATCGGGATCGCCGCCAACAAACAGCAGGCCATCTTTGAAGCCTTTGTTCAGGCCGAAAACAAAACCGCCCAGAAATACGGTGGTACCGGATTAGGATTGACAATTACCAAAAAACTTGCCGAAATGCTTGGAGGAAATGTAACTGTCTGCAGCAAGGAAGGTTATGGCTCAATTTTCACATTAAGAATTGGCGCAACCGAATCTCAAGCCGGACCGTACTGGAACAAATATGACCTTGCCGAAGATGTGTGTAAAAATCCAAAACCTGCCGATGGTGAAATAAAAGTAGAAAATGCCAGAATTTTGCTGGCTGAGGATAATCCTGTTAATCAGCAGCTGATGAAGGTACTGCTGGGTCGTATGGGGCACCAAATTACGCTTGCCGAGAACGGCCAGTTAGCGGTTCAAGCCGTTGAAAATAATTCTTTTGACATCATTTTAATGGATGTTCAGATGCCCGTCATGAATGGGCTGGAAGCAACGAAACTCATTCGATCCAAAGGAGTTACAACTCCTATTATTGCAGTCACCGCCAATGCCCTCAAAGGCGATAGCGACCAGTGTGTTGCCTCAGGATGTGACGACTATTTATCCAAACCGATTGACAGAAAACGCCTTGAAGAAGTGCTTAATAAATATCTGTCCAGAAATCTCACCAAATAATATTTATTTCCCCTCTTTATATAAATATATAAAACATCTTAGTTTAAAAAATATCAAATATACCCTTGTATTTGTTCCTTGGCGACCTATAATATAGATTATGTCTTTAGGCCAAATTATCAGAAATCGTCGTGAAGAACTGGGCTTGACCCTCGATGAGGTCGCAGCTTATTCAGGGTTTTCCAAGCCGTATCTTTCTACCGTTGAAACCGGACGGGTCAAAAATCCGCCCAGCGATGAGTTGCTCTGTAAACTCGAAGCATACCTGAAATTCACACCCGGACAACTGCTGCATGTAGCCCACATGGAACGGATGCCCAGCGACATACGCCGGGATTTTGAGAGTATCGATGCCGAAAACCGTAAATATAAGCAGCTCCTTAAGCGGATTGCGGAACACCAGGTTGATTCCACCAGGGTTGGCGAACTGCTCAAAGAGTTTGATTTACAAACCGAACAAGCCGTTAATGAGCTTAAAGCCGGCCAGCTTGTGCCGGTCATAAACCGAGTTTCGGCAGGCTATCCGGCAGACTTTGACGATATGGGGTATCCGGTCGGAATTGCACAGGACTATGTGCGATGTCCGGATCTGCATGACCCCAATGCCTTTGCGGTTCGGGTTGTGGGTGATTCGATGGAGCCGAAATTTTCCGAAGGTGATATTGTGGTTTTTTCACCCGCCGCGGATGTGCAAAATGGTGATGATTGTTTTGTGCGATTCAGCCAGCCACACGAAAGCACGTTTAAGCGAATCTTTTTCGAAACCGACGGCAAAGTACGCCTCCAGCCGCGCAATGAAACTTATGCCCCGCAAGTGGTTGAAGGCAGCCGTGTTAACGGCGCTTACCGTGCTGTAATTCGATTCCATCGGCTGTAACAGGCTGCGGAAAATCCTCAATCCACAGCAATTCTGCAATTCGCCTGGAAATCTCCGTATTATCCAGAGTACCGGCAAATCCATCGGCGCCGGGTCCATAAGCAAATAGCGGCACATCCGCACCCGTATGGTCTTTGGAATCCCACTCCGGGTCGATTTTACTGGCATTAAGCTTGTCTTTTTTCAGCAGCAGCCCGCCGGTTTCGTGGTCGGCGGTTACAATAACCAGCGTTTGTCGATTGACTTTCGCAAAATCAATTGCTGCTTTAACCGCCATATCAAACATCAGTATCTGGCGAATACTGTTATCTGTATCATTAGCGTGTCCAGCCCAATCAACCTGACTGCCTTCGACCATCAGGAAGAATTTCGGATCCGGAGCAAACCACTCGGAAGATTTACAAGTAAACAGGTCGATTGCCTTTTGGGCCATCTCAAATAAAGCCGGTTCCGGCGAATAAGTCGTCATCGCCTCGGCCGCAAATAACCCTATGACCGGCCCACAGCTGAGCTTATCCATTTCGGCCTTGGTTTCGATAACACAGTAGCCCTGCAGGATCGCCTCTTCAAGCAGATTCTGCATATCACTTCGACCGCCTTGAGATGTGCCCGCCGGCAGCCAATACTTGCGTCCTCCGCCGAACAAAACATCGATGTGCTGGTTAAACATCTGCTCGGCAATCTGCTCTTCACTGCCTCGCGATTCGACATGCGAGGCGAATGCGGCCGGGGTGGCATGTGTAATCGTCGATGTCGCAACCAGACCGGTACGAAATCCCCGCTTTTCAAGCAGTTCAAGAATACTTGCGCAAGCTTTCCCATCGGGCCCAATACCAATAGTTCCGTTGTCGGCTTTAATACCGCAGGCGATTGCCGTCGCGGCCGCCGCCGAATCGGTTACAGCGCTATCAGCAGAATAGGTTTGAACCACACCGCTGATCGGCAGCAGCTCCATCCAGAGCTTACCTTCGGGTCCAACGGCTTTCTGCCGGGCCATCGCAACCTGATTAAAGCTCATTCCATCGCCGATGCACAGAATCACATTGCGTACTTCTTTCCCGGAAGGCTGAATCAGTTTTAGATTTTTGGATGGCGACTGATAGAACCGGATATCTTTGGCATCACCTTTGGCGGATGGGTAATCAAATGCCGCGGCATCCAGATGCAGCAGGACAGAAAAAACGATTCCGACAAAAAAGAGCCTATTCGGTCCATTCATCACGACAATTCCTGTCATCCCCGGGCCTTGGCGTACCAATCAGGATCCTTTGCCAGTTTCTCTCTGGCTTCGGCGGTCATCATTTCAAAGGCCGGATGCGTACTTTCCCACGTCCGTTCCATAAATGACGTTTTTCGCATCTTTTCGACTTCAACCTTTGCATCCCGGAAATAGGAACCATAGATATGCAGAGAATCGCAGATATCAACATATCGCCCAACGTGAACTGTCTTGCCAATCTTGGCGGCAATCTTTTTGGCCATCGTCGCCTGCAAATCGGTCAAGGCATATGCGTTCATAAACCACGCCTTATACAAATCCCGGCTGCGCCAGTGCGTGTTCATATTCAACGACAGAGACCCATCGGGCTGCTCGACCAACCGGCACCAAATCCGCTGCAGACACGGCGGATCATCCGTCTGCGGGTCGGCTGTCGGCATCCAGGTAATCGCCTGCGACCGCCTCGTATGGGCACACTCGGCCAGCGAATCAATGATATACTGAATCTGATTAAACGCCTTAAACGGTTTGGGAGTCTTCGGATCGCGAAGGTTTTCCACCGGCGTATACGCAAAAAGCCTCTCATGATACGTATACGTCCACTTGCCCGCCGCAGGATCAACCCAGTGGTCATGGATGCCATCGACCACTTCCTGCCGATAGGCCTCGAGCTCTTCTGGACCGCCGGGAAAATTCTTGTGAATGCGCGGCTCGGCAAAAGGATCCGCCACGGTAATCATCACCGTCGCATCGCGGCTTGGGGGATCTTCGGGTTTATCGTATTGAGTCTTGATGGCAAGCCCATTGTCCCAGACTGCCACAACCGCCTTCTCCCAGGCCTCCGGAAGACATCGCGCGGAAATACATAACGATGGAAGTTCACACAGAGTTTGATTGCTTTTCATACCACATCCTTGTTTGTGAATAGTCGTTAGTAACCTGTTTTCTACAGCCCCAATTCCTGGTCGGTAATGCCATACCGCTCGCGCTGATTTTCGGGCACCTGCCGCAACAGCATTTGGGCTTGATAAGCATATTTTGTACCCGGGAAATCCCGCATTACCTTGCGGCACATTTCGACACCATTTTTATAAGAGGTCACATGCTTTCTGCCGGTCTTCATAAACAAATCACGCGTTGGACCCAGCAGCTGCTCGGCACGGATTTCTTCTTCTTCGGACATTTCGCGAAACTGTGTCGGTTGTGCGGCGGCTTGTTCGCCCGATGGTGCCGGCTGCGGTACGGACTCCACTGCAGACTGAGCATTCGAATCTACCGCCGCAGGAGCACTTTCAGCAGGCGTATTTTTAAACTCTACCGAAGTCAATTGGCTCATCAGCATCGAAGGAATAAATCCTGTCACCGGCCCGGCATAACGTATTTCGCCAGCTTTGTCCACCATCACTAAAATCGGCTTATTGGCGGGCATCTTGTCGATGTCGCCGTTGATGGAAGGTTTTTGTTTCTGCTCTTCGGCCATCACAATCGCCCAGGGAGAAGGGGACTTAATCATCTCGCTGACAACATCCTCTTTGCGGTCCGCAGAATCGAGATTTAATCCCAAAAACTTGATTTCTCCAGTCGACAACCCCATCCGGAACAATTGGCTGAAAGCAGCCATGGCATTTCCGCCATCGGCCTGGCCATAACTATCAGCCATCCCCGGCATACCTGGCATTCCCGGCATCCCGACAGGCATCACCCCCATCCCCTCTCCAGATGACTCGGTTTCAGAATTAGGTTCGTCACGAACAGCTCCGGCTTCATAGTATCGCCAAGCCAGTATGCACGCCGCTTCTTGTCCCGGCTGATAAACAAATGTTGATCCATTCAGACAATTCAGATTTTGTGGGTCCAGTTTTTTCCCGAGTGCTGAAACGAGTAGCGTCTTATAATCAAACGTTAGCTTGCCGGGCTGGAGCATGCCTGTAGTATCCTGCATACCTGGATCCATAGGCATCCCCGGCATGCCAGGCATTCCCGGCGCACCCATTTGGTCCTGACCCGGAGCGGGTTTGTTTTTTTGGGGTTTTGGAGGCTTGGGCAGCATAGGTCGTTTATTGACGAGCAACGCCATAGTAATCTGGGTAACCAAAGCATCGCCGCTGGTCTGGTCTTTATTCCAGGCAAAGACCGCATTTTTGTGCGCCTGCTCGATGTTGCCGCTAAAATAAGAAACCCACGACTCAAGCAGCAAAAATTGGGACTGCTGCTTTGAATCCATTTTCGTAAAATACCGTCTCGATTCGGTTAGAAATTTTTGCCAGGCGGCCAACTCGGTCTTATTGGGACGCTTATGTTCATTCACACCTGTCAAAAGAGGGTCCAGATTCTGCTGAATACTGCCGGCAACCTCGGCAACCTTCGTCTGGTCGATCGGTTCAGCCGCCAAACACGGCAAGATAGTAAAGCCCAAGCCTATCAAACAAACTAACACGTTCTTCGCGGATTTTATAATCATTATTATACCTCCATAAAATTCTTTATTCATTTTCAACTTACTCTATAATATCAGCATTATGAAGTTCTGAAAAGTAAAAGTTTCGCTATATCAATAGTAAAAAAGGGTATTTTCGAAGAAATATGCCGTTTACACCTTTCCATTTTGGCTTGAGTGCCCTACCGGGACTTTTTAGCCGGGGTAGGCTTGATTTGGCCATTGTTGCCGCCGCTAATGTACTTGTGGACGTCGAAGTTCTGGCCGATGGGTACTTTGCCCCCGGCTGGCCTGTCCATCAGCTCTGGCATTTTCATACGTTTCTGGTCGGCGGTGCGGCCGGGGCAGTATTCGGCGCGGCGGTCTATGCAATTCGCCCGATTCAACATATTTGCGATAAGGTCAATAGATTATTAGGTTTTTCCTTCCGCCCATCGCTACTCTCGATGATACTTTCGGGCATCCTTGGAGTCTGGCTGCACGTGCTCATAGATGGTTTTTACCATTATGATGTGCAGGCATTTTGGCCGATTCAGGACAATCTCCTAATGAAATGGGCAGGCGGAGGAAATTACTCCATCCGCGGTGTGCAAAAAACAGTTATCATGGGCTGTCTTGCGGGATGGGCGATTGCCGGAGTAGTCACTATCGACTTGTTATACGTAACGCTTAGACGGCGAAATTCGAAAACAAAAAAAACGACAATGTAATTTGGGATTTAATTGAAGGAGTCACCGATGACACCAGAATCAACCGGCGCAGCCGGCAAAGCACCAATGAAAACGCTGCTGGCACCCTATGAAAAGCAGTTTATCACCTGGCTGACCCCATATTTTCCAAAATGGATCGAGACGTGGCATCTGACCTTAATGACGGTCCCGTGGTGTATCGGGCTCATTGGGTTCGGCTATCTGGCAGGCAAGTCCGGCAATCTGCACTGGCTATGGCTTAGCTCGCTGATGATTTTTCTGCAGTGGTTTACCGATGCTTTCGACGGAGCCATCGGCCGGTATAAAAACACCGGACTGGTCAAGTGGGGCTTTTATATGGACCACCTGCTGGATTATGTGTTCCTCTGTTCGGTGATGATTGGATATGCACTCTTGACTACCGGTACTAATCGCG
>JBHJNC010000003.1:0-4175 GCA_048497675.1 Gimesia maris | reverse complement strand
GGCCGTTTGGCTTCAAACTTCTTGGCGGTACACGGCATAATCGAGACAATAAACAAATCTTTGGCCTGAATATTCAACTGCTGCGGAAGCGTCTGTTTGGCAAGCGAACCGAACATCTGCTGCGGAGACCGGCAACTGGATAAATTCGGAAGGAAATCCGGCAAATACTGCTCGGCATATTTTACCCACGCCGGACAGCAAGAGGTAATGTGTGGAAGCTTTTTGTTTTGCGTTTTGCGATTCAGGAATTCTTCCGTTTCTTCCAGCACCGTTAAATCGGCGGCAAAGCTGGTATCGTACACTTTATCAAAACCCAGCATCCGCAGGGCCGCAACAATTTTGCCGGTGGTCACCTGGCCCGGGTCGAGCTCAAACATCTCGCCCAGCGCAACCCGCACCGCAGGAGCAATCTGGGCAACAACCACCTTTTTGGCATCGCCTATCGCCGACCAGACCTGGTCGAGTTCTGTTTTTGGCGTTATCGCTCCGGTCGGACAAACACTGGCACATAAACCGCAATACACGCAATCGACCCGTTTAAGCTCTTTGCCAAAAGCGGGCACAACGGTGGTTGCCGCTCCGCGGTGCGCAAAGTCTATCGCACCGACCCCCTGCAGCTCTTCGCAGGCTCTGACACAGTCACCGCAGAGAATACATTTGTTGGGGTCTCGAACAAGCGAAGGATTGGAACAGTCAATGGGCTTATTGGATTCACGTTTTTTGAATCGTACCTGATTTACACCCATTTTACCGGCCAGATCCTGCAATTTACACATACTGCTTTTGACGCAGGTTGTACACGTCTGGTGATGATTGGCAAGCAGCAATTCGAGGTAGATACGCCTCATCCGGCGGAGCTGCTCGGTATGCGTGCGGACGACCATGCCCGGAGCAGGCTTAGTGCTGCACGAAGTAACCACCCCCATGCCGTCAATCTCCACGATACACAATCGGCATGCTCCATAAACGCTCAGTTCTGAATGATAACAGAACGTGGGCAGCTCGATGTTTGCTTTACGGATCAGTTCCAAGAGATTTTTGTCGTTATCAATAGCAACGGTTTTGCCGTTAAGAGTTATTGTATTTTTCGTTATCATTTTCCGACTCCAACAATAGCGTTAAACTTACAGATTTGCACACAGACCCCGCACTTGACACATGCCGCAACATTGATCCGATGCGGCTGGCGTTTTTCGCCGCTAATGGCCCCAACAGGACATTTTTTGACGCATGCTCCGCATCCTTTGCACAGCGATTCAACAATTTCTGCCTGAGCAAGGGACCTGCACTGACCGGTCGGACAGCGTTTCTGCTCAACATGGGCAAGATATTCATCACGAAAATACTGCAAAGTGCTGAGAACGGGGTTGGGGGCAGTTTTGCCGAGACCGCAAAGCGACCCTACCTGAACAGCCCGGGCCAGATCTTCCAGCAGAGGCAAAGTGTCGTCATTGGCATTGCCTTCAATGATGTCGTCCAGCAGCCCAAGCATCTGCTTTGTCCCTTCACGACACGGGACACATTTGCCGCAGGATTCATTCTGAGTAAACTGCATAAAAAACCGGGCAACCTGGACAATGCAGGTATCCTGATTCATTACGACCAGGCCGCCGGAGCCAATCATCGCCCCAATATTCTTAACCGACTCAAAATCCAGCGGCATATCCAGGGCAGCCGAGGTCAAACATCCGCCCGATGGGCCTCCGATTTGGACCGCTTTGAAACCATCGGGATCCGGATTTCCCAACCGGTCGGTCACCCCGCCGCCAATCTCAAAGATTATTTCGCGTAACGTCGTTCCAAACGGCACCTCAATCAGCCCGGTATTTGCGACATGACCAGTTAAGGCAAATGTTTTGGTTCCCGGTGAGCCCTCTGTCCCGATCGTTCGATAGGCACTGCTGCCCTTGTCGATAATCAACGGAACGGTCGCGAGTGTTTCGACATTATTGATTACGGTTGGCTTGCCCCATAATCCGGACTGAGCCGGAAACGGCGGCTTGGGACGCGGCATTCCCCGCTGTCCTTCGATCGAAGCAATCATTGCCGTTTCTTCACCGCATACAAAGGCGCCGGCCCCTTCCATAACAAATATCTGAAACGACAGGCCTGTCTCAAATATGTCGTTCCCCAAAAGGCCCTCACGCTCCGCATCGGCAACCGCTTTACGAATTCGTTCAACGGCAAGTGGGTATTCGGCACGAACATAAATATACCCTTCGTCAGCGCCAATCGCGCGAGCCGCGATCATCATCCCTTCCAGGACACGGTGGGGGTTTCCTTCCATAAGACTGCGGTCCATAAACGCACCAGGATCGCCTTCATCACCATTACAGATGACATATTTCTTTTCGCTGTTCTGAGCAAGCGTAAGCTGCCATTTTTTCCCTGTGGGAAACCCACCGCCGCCGCGGCCTCGCAAGCCGGAAGCAAGCATTTCCTGACAAACGGCCTGAGGGCTCATCTGGGTAAACGCCTTGCGGGCGGCTTGATATCCGCCGCGGCTGATATATTCATGAATGTCCTCGGGGTTTAATACCCCGCAATCGCCTATCACATAGCGATTCTGGCGTCTATAGAAGGGTATGTCATCCTGCTTTTCATAGGCCTGGCCGGTCATCGGGTGTTTATATAAGAGTCGCTGAACCGCCTGACCGCCTATGAGTGTCTGCTCGACAATATCAGCAACATCAGAAACCTTGACTTTGCAGAATAAAAAGCCTTCAGGCTCAACAGTAACCAGTGGGCCGGCCTGGCAAAAACCCTGGCAGCCGCTTTTGGAAACATACACATCTGCAGGCTTTTCTTCTTTAAGCTCCAGCAAAACGTCCAGTTTTCGTTCGGACAACTGATCTGCCAGGGCCTGATATATCTCCATTGCTCCGTTGGCAAGACAGCCCGTACCGGCGCAAATCACAACACGACGCTTGACAAGCGACATCTTATTGTTAAATTTCTTCGTTACATCATCCAGTTTAATTTTTTCCGTAATCATTATTGTTTTTCCTCGGCAGCAATCTTATCAATCAGAGATACCGCTATGTCAGGCGTTACCTGACCGTAAACTTTATCATTAATCGTCATTACCGGCGCTAAACCACAGGCCCCAAGACAAGAGACCGCCTCGACTGTAAACAACATATCGTCGCTTGTCTTTTTCTCTGAAGAAAGGCTTAACTTTTTCTGCAGCGCATCTTTAACAAGTCCGGCCCCTTTCACGTGGCACGCCGTTCCATCGCAAACATGAATGACATATTTACCCTTGGGCTCAAGCGAGAAATTCGAATAAAAACTTGCCACACCAAAAACCTTAGCCGGAGAAAGCCCCAGGCCCGTGGCAATAAAAGTCTGAACTTCTTCAGGCAAATAACGATACACTTTTTGAGCCTCCTGCAAAATCGGAATCAATTTGCTCGGATTACGCTGGTGTCTATCCAAGATATGACATAGTTTTTCAAATTTTCGGGTTGTATCCATTTCCATTGATAGCCTCATATTAATGATTAAACAATTAGCCGCGATGCCGCCAACCGACTTGACAAAACCGCTAAACTCGCAGCCAAATCCACTTTTTCCACAATGATATTTTCAGGTAAATGCAAAGGTGTTGGAGTAAAATTCCAGATTGCCCGGATGCCAGCTTCAACTGCTCGCTGAGCAACCAACTCGGCAGAGAAAGAAGGAACCGTTAAGATTGCGATATGAATATGCATTCGCTTAACCAAACCCTCAAGTTTCTCCATATCCAGTACAGGTTTATCTGAAATAGTTTTGCCAACCTTATCAGGATCGGTGTCAAATAACCCTACAATTCGAAGACCGTGCTTTTCGAAACCGGTATATCCAGCCAATGCAGCACCAAGATTTCCCGCTCCAATAACAAAGGCCTCGCTTACGTTATCCCAGCCAAGATGCTTTTCAATCGCACTAATTAACTCTTGAACAGGAAAACCCAACCTTGCCTGTCCAATAACACCAATACTCGATAAATCCTTACGGACCAAAACAGGGTCCAAAAGCAATGTCTCAGCGATTTTGGCACTGCTAATGCTTTGCTGGCCGGCATCTAAACTGTTCTTTAGCAAGGGCATATAGAGGGGCAACCGCCGTATCGTTGAGTACGAAATACTATCTTGCACATCCCGAACCATTTTTCACCTTTCCATTTTTGTATT
>JBHJNC010000002.1:0-5538 GCA_048497675.1 Gimesia maris | reverse complement strand
GTAAGTCACCGACTTGAACGGCTTTATCATCGGCATAGAGCGATTTGCTGGTGGCGCCGCGCTTAGCCCAGATGGAGCCGGCATTTGCACAAGCGGAAAGCAATGACACGGCAAGAACCATCAGAATCCATTTTTTCAGTTCGTATTTCATCGGAACTCCTTTTATAACTGTGGCTGGACAGTCCCGTCCGGCTGGACTTTGGCATAAATCGTAACTTCTTCGGGACGCTGCCCGCGGCGAACGCGAATCAGATCACCGACGCGACCTTCATCCAGGGCCTGACCGGGGGCGGAAAGATACAGAGCGCCGGTGTCGATTACCACCATCACCTGCTGATTGCGGCGAATCATCACCGGAGACTGAGGCGGGGTGAAACTATCGGTATGAACAACGCTTCCTTTGGTGATTTTTCTGCGTGCCTGCATACCATAGGGCTCGCCTTCATCTTTTTGATTGGGAGACACTGTCTCGACATCCTGCATCTGGACGTTTTCGGTTGTAGCGACCTGACCTGCCTGGATATCCTGAATCGCAACGGCCTGGCGAACTTTGTAGCGGACCGCAAAGACCACTTCACTGCGGCCAAGCTCAAGGCCGTCCCGGCAGACGATCACATCGACTTTCAAGGAGCCGGAGGTCTGGTAGCGGCTCATTTGGCAATTGATCTCCGGGACCATATTCGGATCCTCAAACACCATTGGCGTAGGGCTGCGAAACAGGCTTAAGGATGCGATTTTTTTATCCGCAACCTGTTTTTCCAGATACGTTTTGGCCGCTTGAGCGATGGTGTTCGAATCCAGAACGCACTCTTTACGTTTGACACTGACACTTTGGGCGCCGTTAAATTCCACACGAGAACCATCAATACCCAGACCGGCTAAACGGCTGCGAATTGTATTGCGATCAATCTGGATAACCTGTCCTTTTGAGATAAACGTACCGAGGGTTAAATCGCCGGCTTTTTCTATCAAGACAGATGCCCCATCCAGAGAAGCGGCCTCGGATAAACGTACCTGGGAACCTACCGCAATGGCCTCTGAGGGCAGAGTAATCCTGAGGGTGTCAACCGCGGCAGTTTCAATCTGAGCGACGCAAGCCGCTGAGACCAGAGTTATCGCTATCCATAGCATCTGCTTCATATTATGTTCCATTCCTTAACGAATCAGCTGGGATAAGTTCTGGAGAATATTATCCCCGGTGCGGATGGTTCTGGAATTGATCTCATAGGCACGCTGGGCGTTAATCAAATTGACCAATTCGGTCACCATTTCCACGTTCGATTTTTCGAGGTATTTGGACAGGATGCTTCCATAACCATTTTCGCCGGCTTTACCTGCGATGTTGGCGCCGCTGGCAACCGTTTCCCGATAGAGATTGCCGCCTTCTGAACTTAAACCCGCAGGATTGGGGAACCGATACAAATCCAGTGTGCCGATAACCTGTGTTCCGGCCGGCGTCTGGGCGCTGACTGTACCGTCGGCGCCGATATCAATCATCATCGCGTCCTGGGGGATGGTAATGCCGGGGCTGACCTGATAACCGCTGGCGGTGACCAACAGGCCATTAGCATCTTTTTGGAATGCACCATCACGTGTGTAACGCTCTTCGCCATTGGGCAGAAGGACCTTGAAAAAGCCGTCTCCCTGAATCGCCACATCCAGGTCATTTCCCGTCCGCTGCAGCTCGCCAACCGTAAAGCCTTTGGTCGTAGAAGCAACCTGTACTCCGCTGCCGACTTCCAGACCGCTGGGGGCGGTAATGCCGGAGGCCACTTCACGGTCAGAGTCCCGCATTTTCAAATAAAGCAAATCCTGAAAATTGACCTGCGACCGCTTAAATCCATTGGTGCTGACATTAGCCAGATTATTGGCGATCACATCAATCATTGTCTGCTGGGCGTCCATCCCGGTTGCAGCAGTTGAAAATGCCTTTAACATTTGGGTTCTCCTTGTTTCTAACTATTCGCAACACCCAGCATCGTGCTGCTATTTTCGCGCTGGCGTCTGAGTATATTAATATGCATTTCATAAACACGGGAAACCGTCATCAGGCTGACCATTTCATCCATAACCCGGACATTGGAGCCTTCCTGACAGCCTTGCCGAACTTTTACTTTTTTCGCGTCTTGAACGGAGTTGGGATCGATTGGGCGATAGGCTCCAAACCCAACGGATTCGAGCTCGGTTTTTTCATCCTGGAACTCCGCCAATTTCAGCCTGCCGATCTGTGTGCCGCCGGCTCTTAGCACCCCATCCGGGTTGATTTGCACATCCGCAACAGGAGTGTTCGGCGGAATTACGATCGGCCCATCCTGTCCTAAAACCAGTCTACCGCTTCTGTCCACCAGCTGGCCGAGCTTATTGACATCCAGAGAGCCATTGCGTGTATAGAGCCGGCCTTCGGGCGTTTCCAGCGTCAGAAAACCCTTGCCTTCCAACGCTAAATCCAGCGGATACCCCGTCTGAGTGATTTGTCCCTGGCCAAAATCAATCGCCTGATAACTCTCAATCGGGGCGGACGGTGAACTATCATCATTTCCGCTGCGCATCATCGCTTCATCGAGTCTGGTACTGAAAGCAGTAACCGTTCGTTTAAATCCTGTGGTTGAGACGTTGGCGATATTATTTGACGCAGCCAGATATTTTTCCATCAGGGCGTCAATGCCGGAACTGATCTGTCCTGCTTTATCACTCATACTCTCTGCTCCGCATCGATTGCCTCACCTTCAGCCACTTCTTCAGTGAAAGACTTATTCACATCCCCTGCAACCGCATTGGTTACACGAATCAAATCATTGACCCCCTGCTCATTGAGTCCTACCAATTCGACAATCAGAAAACGGCCGTCCGGCAACGAGCGAAAGCCTCGTACCTCCGCAATATCCTGAACCCATTTTCCGGGCTCCAGCTCAAAAACAACGATGATGCGGTCACGCAAACCGACGTTCAAATCCGACCTGATACGAAGTCCGGGGCCTGCGATTTCGGTTACTTCGGCATCAAACAATTCCAGCGGAGGCACCTCAGATGAGGCCACATCCTGAATAACATTAAAGCGGGCAATACGGGCCTTTTTCTGCACCAGAGCACGCTGAAATCGTCGCCGATTGACAAACCGTATGTGGTCCGTGTGACTCAATTCCAACCCTTGGGGACCGCAGGAAATGACCATCGAACTGAATTCCCAGGTAATTTCGCCTATTTTGTACTGAACGAGCACTCTGCGGCCAGGCAGTGTTTCCAGCGGAACTTTCGGAAGCAGCGTCAATTCATAATGATTGCTTGCGATGACATCGGCCTGAAATTTGGAACCGTCATCACCATCCTGCGAAACCAGTACTGTTTTGCCAACAGGAATTTGGCGACTGCTCATATTCCTGTTTGACAGGCTGCTGATGCCGAACTCAGAAATCGACTTCTGAAAACCCAGTTTGGTTTTAATTCCATACGCCATTACATTCAATCGTTTTCGCTGTGCCAAATTGTGCCCGGAGGCAAAACTATCCTGCATCAATTTGGCTAACCCTTCATCGAATGCTGCCGATTCAGTAAATATAGCATCTTTTTTTTTCAATCCGGACCGCAGAAAAATCGCCTCAAGTATTTCCTCTTCCTGCGGGTTCAGATGGCAGCGGCGCGCAAGGTCAACAAAACATTCCTCCATCACCTGTCGTTCTTTCTCAAGCCGAAACCGCCGTATTACTATCAGCAATACAACTAAGACCGCAATCAATGACCAGCCGAACAGAATAAACCATTTGTTGGTCATAAACGAGGTATCAACACGCGTGTCTAACTGCCTCATCGCGCTATACCGCTGTATTGGGGTTAAGACCCACATCGCATAGTTCGCAAATTCAGCCAATAGACCCGTCATCCGGTACCTCTTAACGTATTAGATTCGTCAGTGTCGTCAGCACATCATTGGCAACTTTGATCGTCTTGGAGTTGGCCTGGTAGCCATTCTGGGCCTGCATCAGATTGACGAATTCGGTGGCGATATCCACGTTGGACTTTTCAAGACTTTTGCCGGTGATTTTGCCGGCGCCGCCGCTGCTGGCCAGGGTAGCAATGGGTTCGCCGGAGTTGGCCGTCGGCAGATAGTAACCATTACCAACTGACTCTAAGCCGCCGGCGTTCTGGAACAGGCCAATCTGCAGAGCTGCGATGTCGACTTTCACACCATTGGTGAAGGTGCCGACAAGCATACCTGCATTATCAATCGTTACACTGGACAACGAGCCAGCTTCATAACCATCCTGAGTCAGGGCCGCCGCACTGGACTGCTGGCTGGCAAACTGAGTCAATCCTGTAAATTCATCCGGGGTTCCAAAATCCAGAGAAATGGTTTGTGTAATGGTCGGATTGCTGGCAAACTGCACCGAGAATTCAGTGGCTTCAGTACTTGAATTCAACCCTTTGTATGAACCGTTTGTATTGAACTCTATGCCGGAAATGCGACGGTTCAGCGATGTAGAACCATGAATATCATAGGACGTCCAATCGGCCGTTCGTTCACCGCTGACCGACTGAATAATCAAGTCCCAGGTATTGTTGCTGTCGGTTTTTACAAAGGTTCCGGTCATCACGTGCTGCTGACCCTGGCTATCGAAGACATTGATTTTAAAAGACTTTGTGTCGTTACCGCCAATGGTGGCATAATCAAAAAATGTCGGAACCGTCAGGCTTTCGGTGCCGTCAGGACTATACGTCATATTTGTGACCTGGGCTAAGCTGTACCCTGGTGAGTTGCCTGTAATTACAATTTTTCCGTCGGAATTCAAGGTCGCCGTACTATTGTCATAGAGGTCGGAGATTTGGTCGAGGATATCCTGTACGGTATCTCCAGCACCAGAAGCAGCACCGGTCCAGGTAATGGACTGGTCGGTAAAGGTGGTCCCATCCTCTTTTACGCCGGAAACCAGAATTGTGCCGGTGTCGCCGACTCCCAGCGGAGAACCGCCCCACTGGTCAAGATCGGACATATAGGTCGAGGCTTGAGCTACCTGGTCGCCGGAATTTACGGTAAACGCTGTATTTGCAACTATTTTATTTGTTGTCGCCGCGGTACTTTCTGCGGATGAACGCAAATTGCCGTTCATAACCACTTCGGTGGTCGCTCGGGCCGGCATTGAACTATCCCAGGGAATATGGATACTGGTATCGCCGGAGGTCTGAAAGCCTTCGGTTTCACCATACGAACCAGTACGCTGAACTTTATAACCGGTCGCGGGATCAACCAGCGTATTATTCGCATCCACCGCAAACGAACCGATACGCGTGTAGACATCTTGTCTTCCGTCATTCAGCACAAAATAGCCCGAACCATCAATCGCCACGTCGAGGTCTTGTCCGGTGCTGACGATGTTGCCCTGACTCATATCACGATTGATCGCAGCGACATTGACACCGCTTCCCATCTGCTGCGGGTTAACGCCTCCCAAAGATCCTGAAGGACCGCTTGCCTGCCGCATCGTCTGGCTCAACAATTCGGCAAAAGTTACCGAACTGCCCTTAAACCCTGTGGTATTGATATTG
>JBHJNC010000001.1:0-3496 GCA_048497675.1 Gimesia maris | reverse complement strand
GCCCAAAACGGGCGTTCCGCTTTGGGAAAAAAGTAAAGATGAGCATGTGGTAATATGACAATGTGATTAAATGCTCACGTCGGGTGGCACCTTCAAGCCTCAGGCTTGTGGGTGCTGATGATCCACCAGATAAATTGGGTGGTCAAAAATTGCTAACTGCTAAAAGCTCACTGCTTATAGCTAAAAAAGAAGGAGACAAATGGAATATGAAAACCAATTCTCTTCACACTCTTCCTGAGCTTCATGGTAATTTTTCAAAACGAACCCATTTTATCTCTGAGTTCCTCTGTGTCCTCTGTGGCAAAATTACAAAACGAAGCCAATTTTCTAAGAACTACGAACCAAGAACTAAGAACTTTTTTCAAAACGAACCCATTTTGAAAAGGATTTTCAACCTTATCAATCTACAATCTACAATTTCCAATCTACAATTACGAAACGAACCCATTTTTTCCTATATACTTTGTTGTGAAAGTGCTGTATAATCCCATCTAATTATTATAGACCGTTTATGTCCGGTGTCTGTTTGCGGATGCCGGTGAAAGAAACTCATGCGATTTGATGAACTGGAATTAAAACCGGAAATACAGAAGGCGTTGGCCGAGATGGGCTGGACGGAGCTGACGCCCATTCAGGAAAGTACCTACGTTCACGTCAGCGGCGGGCGGGATATGATCGCTATGGCCCAGACCGGCTCCGGCAAAACCGCCGCCTGCGCGATTCCGCTGATTCAGCGGGTTGATCCTGCGAAAAAGTCCGTTCAGGCCCTGATTTTGGTGCCGACGCGTGAGCTGGCCCTGCAGTATGTCGCCGAAATTGCCGCAATTGCCAAATATACCGATGTTGCCCCGTTCGCCATCTACGGCGGCTTTTCGATGGAGACCCAGACCAGCAAGCTGACCCACGGCGTGCAGATCCTGGTCGCTACGCCCGGCCGGCTGATTGATATGCTCTACAATACCCCGCTGCGGCTGTCGGATGTCGAGACGTTTGTCCTCGATGAGGCGGATGAGATGCTTAAGCTGGGGTTTCTGGCGGATGTGCAGTTTGTGCTGGAGTGCCTGGTGCATCAGCATCAAACCCTGCTGTTCAGCGCCACCATGCCCAAGGAAATCAAGGCCCTCGCCCAGCAGTATTTAAAAGAGCCGGAAATTGTCGAGCTCAATCTCGAACAGGTTGCCCCCGAGACGCTGGAGCATCATTTTATGCTCACTAAGCCCGGCCACCGCTTTGACGATTTGATGAAATACCTCGAACAGGAAAACCCCAAACAGGCGATTCTGTTCTGCAACAGCCGCACCGGCGTTGATAAACTCTATGACCGGCTCAAAAACAAAATGGATTCGGTCGAAATTATTCATGGCGGGCTGGAACAAAGCCGCCGGACGAGCCTGTTCCGCCGATTCCGGCAGCTGCAGATACGTTTTATGATCGCCACCGACATCGCGGGGCGCGGGTTGGATTTTTCTCACGTTTCCCATGTGATCAATTACGACTTTCCGCGCGCACTGGAAAGCTACACCCACCGGACCGGCCGTACTGCCCGTATGGGACGGACCGGCAAGGCGCTGACGTTTGTGGTTCAGTCTGAACTCGGCAAGCTGCGGCTGCTGTTCCGGAAAAATCATATCCAGCCGCTCTGGCTCGGCCAAGAGCCTCAGCTTCATTCCAAAGGCGGTCATGGCGAAGGCAGGCATCCTCATGCTCAATCGGGCCAGTCTGGTCACGGCCATTCCAAACGCCGGGGCGGGCGTCGTCGCGGCGGAAGAGGACACGGCGGCAAACCTAACTCTGGCGCTGGCCAAAGCCCAAATTGATTTTTTGCTTAACAAATTCCTTTTCCGAGAGATAATAGCTGTATAGCAGTCTTTTTGTACAGTTTGTCCGGAAAGGAACCAGACAATGAAACTCTACAAAGTGGTGATTGTGGCAGGGCTAAGTATTCTGGCGGTGTTGATGGCAGCAAACTTGGCCGTGGGCAATGAGAAGGAACAACAACAGCCTCAGGCTCCCCAAGTCCCCCAGGCTCCCAAGACACAAAAGGCGGAGGAAGACCCCAATGCAGCTCCGCTTTTTGCTCTGGTGGCCTCGGACGGCAAGGACTACAAATTGAGCGACTTTAAAGGCAAGATTGTCGTGCTGGAGTGGTTCAATTATGATTGTCCGTTTGTCCGGGCGATGCATCAGGCCGGGATACCCGCTAAGCTCATGCAGAAATATAACCCCAACAAGGTCGTCTGGCTGGCCATCAACAGCACCTATTATGCCGATGCGGAGGCCGACAAGAAGTTTATCAGTGAATACGATTTAAAATACCCGATTTTGCGTGATCCTGACGGCCGGGTCGGCAAACTCTATAAGGCCAGGACAACCCCGCATATGTTTGTTATCGATGGTCGCGGCATCATTGTTTATCAGGGTGCGATGGATAACGCGCCACGGGCTCAAAAACCCGAGAAGGACGCGTATATCAATTATGTCGAGCAGGCCGTCGATGAATTGCTGGCCGGCAAAGCGGTTTCGATTAAGCAGACAAAGCCCTACGGCTGCTCGGTCAAATACCCGCCGGATAAGAAATAGCCTAACCGGCAATTCCCTGCAGAGTATGGTTTAGTGAGCATCTCGGCACGTCAGCGTTGCGAATGGGTGATTATGTGACTCTGTTCCAATCTTACCACAGCTTTGGGCTGATGGACCTCCGCATAAATGATAAGCTCTGTCTGCTTATCTCTTGTCGATTCTACTGTAATCCGACGGACGCTGCCCGGAATCTTCAACTCGGATAAATCGGGTGTAATGATCTGCTTTTTCGGGGCCTGCACGATGCGTTCCTGATTGGCCTGAGCCCAGCTAATTGCGCTATACATCAGGTTGTCTGCCTGGGCTGAAGCTGACTGCATGCGCGTATCCTGTGAGAGCTGCACAGTCGAAACGGACAGGATAGCTAAAATGACAGGAATCATCGCCAGTATGGCAACGACCCAAAGCATCCCGAGTCCTCTGTGTTTGTTGGGTTTCATGGCTTGATTGCACTCCTGTGTAAAGGGAAGAGCATGACGCTGTTTTCGAACTGCTTGATGGTGTCGCCTTGAACATCCCTGTTGATGGACGTTCGCATTATAATCGCCTCACGAGTCTGGTTGTTCGGCCAGCACTCAATGTGCCATACGATATTCGGAATTTTCCATTCATCTGCCGGACTTTGCTGTGAAGTGATATAGCGTTTTGCCTCGGACCCTTTGATTCGGTATTCAACGGTCTTGTCCGCAGCGATTAGACAAAGGATGGCGCTGTCGGCGGCGGTTGACAATTCAAACGAATCGGCTTGCTGAAAATCCCGCCGCAGCTTTTCAATCCAATGAGTCTGGCTTTTATATGCCTGAAAGTCTTTATTTTTTGCCATAATATCCCTCCAGAACAGATGCATCGGCTTAGTCAGGACAAGCAGCAAGACCGTAATTGTTGCTGTGGTGATAATCATTTCAATGATGGTAAA